>DASPXY010000440.1:0-6466 GCA_035637055.1 Gemmataceae bacterium
TGGGGCTGCTGTTCGCCAAGTACGTCTCGGTGGTGACCGTGGCAGTGCTGACCGCCGTGGTCAACCTGGCGACGATGACCGTGACGCTCCTGGTCTTCGACATGGGACGGCTTGTCTTTCCGGAGGGATTGCGGCCTTTGGCGATCGTTCAGGTATTCTTTTTGCTGCTTCTGTTCGCGGCGTTCTTCTCGGCGGTGTTGCTGGCGGTGACCAGTTTCGCGCGCAGTTTCAAGGAGGCGCAGGCTTACCTCATCCCGCTCATGCTCGTGTCGCTGGCGCCCGGGCTGATCGGCATGATGCCCGGGCTGAAACTGGAGGGGCTGTACGCCGTCACGCCGTTGCTCAACATCGTGCTGCTGGCCCGCGACCTGCTGGACGCCAAGGCTGCGGTCGAACCGGCGCTCGCGGCGGTTGTCATTCTGTCCACGTCCGTCTACGCCCTCGCGGCCATCGCCCTCGCCGCCCGCATCTTCGGCGCCGAGGGCGTCTTGTACAGCGAACAGGGGAACTGGTCGGACCTGTTCCGCCGGCCAGCGCGGCCGCGGGCCACCCCAACGCTCACGAGTGCCCTTGGGTGCCTGGCGCTGCTGTTTCCCGCCTATTTCGTCGTGGCGAGCCTGCTGCGCTGGGCGCCCCTGGAGGAGCGGCAATGGTTGCAGGTGCTGGCGACATTCGTGCTGTTCGCTTTACTGCCATTGCTGGCCGCCTTCCGGGGCCGGGTGCGCGTGGTGTCGGCATTCCGGCTCCGCGGGGGAACCTGGATTGCCTACCCGGCGGCGGTGCTGTTGGGCCTGGGCCTGGTGCCAGTCGTCTACGAAATGCTTGCCGTGTTGCGTGCGGAGCGGCTGACCTTTTTCGGACGGGAGCAGGAGGAACAGTTCCGCAAGCAATTCGAGCAATGGCGAACGATGTCGCCGTGGCTGCTCGCCGGCGGTCTGGCGATTGTGGGGATGCTGGAGGAGTTATTCTTCCGTGGCTACCTGTTCAGCGCCCTGCGTTCGGTCGGCGGGGCAGCGCTGACCATCCTTGGTTCGGCGCTGCTGTTCGGCCTGTTTCACGCTCCGCAGGCCTTCGACCGACTGTTGCCAAGTACCTTGCTGGGGGTGGTGCTGGGCTGGGTGTGCTGGCGCAGCGGCAGCGTCCTGCCCGGGATGCTACTGCATGCGGTATACAACGCCTTGCCGATCCTTCTTGTCTACTATAATCCGCCGACGCCAGGAGAGAGTGCCCATTGGCCGCTGGAGTGGCTGGGTGCAGGGTTCGCTGGGGTGGTGACGGGCGCAGCGCTGCTCCTGGCGAGCGGGGGGCGTAAGCTCCCTGATAACTCCGAGAATCAGGGGGCTTAATTGTCGTTGCATCCCGTGAAACGGAATCGTACCATCATCGAAGAACAGCAGCCGTAGAAAATAGATCTTGGTAAAGACCACGATTTGAGCGAGGTAAAGCAGCAGGATGCGCCCAAGGTATCGTTCGTTCACGGGTACATAGGCCAGATTTACGACCAGGCTAAAGAACACGATCAATACCATCAGAAACAGCAAGATCAGGATGAACAATTCCAAGGGCGGCCAGGAGCGGGAAAGGGGCAGCATCAGCAGGAACACGACGGTGAACAGCAGATTGCTGATCGCCAGGAAACCGGGATGCAACCAAAGTCGGTTCGCCTCCACGGCTTTACTGATGAAGTCCATCAACGAAGGAGGCTTCCCCTGTGAGCGATTATCTTCAGGCATCGTGGGGCACCTTTCGCTGCTCTTGAACGTGGCTCTTCTTCCCACCAACAGGGATTGTGAAGGCGCAAGCCGTGGCAGTCTCTCACGCTACTCCTATCGGTCGTGGTCGCGGGCTGCCGGCCAGCAGACTCGATTTCTTTGAGTCGAACCGAGACGCACCATCAAACTGGACGACACAGGCTTTTCTCAGTTCTTCAGCCGCCAAGTAGCTCGATGCGTTCGACCTCCTCGGGCTCCAGGCGGAACTCGAAGACTTCGAGATCCTCGCGCATGTGGCCAGCGTCGGTGGTGCCGGTCAGAGGCACCATGCCGACGTCCAGGGCGAACCGGAAGACGACCTGGCTCACCGTCCGGCCGTGACGCCGGGCGATCTGCACCAGTTCGGCGCGGGCCAACTCCTCGCGATTGGCGGTCAGCAGGGAGAAGCCCTGGTAGACCATGCCGTGGGCGGCGCAGAACTCCCGGACGCCGCGGTCCCAACGGCGGGCGGCGTAACAGCGGTTCTGGACGAAGCGGGGTGGCACGCGCGCCTGCGCGCACAACCGCTGGACCTGTTCCAGGGAGACGTTGCTGACGCCGAGCAGGCGGACCCGGCCGCTGTCGTGCAGGGCCTCCATCGCCCGCCACGCCTCCCAGTCAGCCGCGCCCAGGCCGGAGCGCTGCGTGGGACCGTGCAGCAGGTAGGAGTCGATCACTTCGGTCCTCAGGTGCTCCAGCGAGCTGGCGAACGACTGCTCCACCTGGGTGCGGATGGGGGCCTTCGGATCATACGGCAGGCGCTGATCCTGTCCGCCCCGGAAGGTGAACTTGGTCTGCAGGAACAGATCCTCCCGGGTCACCAGGCCGCCCTCGACCGCTGCCGCGATGGCCTGCCCGACTGCGGCTTCATGATAATGGCGACGCTGGTTGGCGGTGTCGATGCCCCGGAAGCCCTGGCGCAGAGCCAACTCAGTGAAGCCCTGCGTCTGGTTCTCTTTCCAGGCCGTCCCGTAGAGGAAGCGGGGGACGCGAACGCCATCGAGCGATACGGTTCGGTCTGGCATCGCCTTCTCCTGTTCGTGGTTCGGGGGGTTCGCGGCCCCTGATGAGTGTTGACAAGCAAGAGCAGTAAGCGTCTCTGGTCAGAGCCCGAGCGCCAGCGAGGACCGTAGCAGACTCCGACGCAGCAGTCTGCTACGTGCCTCGCTGGCGCTCGGGCTCTGACTACCGATCTTGGTTATCAACATTCATTAGACGGTCTCCACGCTGCCGGAGGAGTTCCGCGGCACCAACACCTGCGCCGAGATCAGGCCCCACCCCTCGGGGAAGTTCCTGTACATAAGGTTACCCAGCGACCGGACATCCCGCGGGTCGGCGGTGGCTCACCCCCTGCGATAGTACACGCGCCCCCAGTTGGAAGATATTTTCTCGTTCACAAGGCGATAATTGTTGACGGTGTTCACAGTCCCGCTCAGCAGTTCCTTCCACTCGCCGTTGCCAGAGAAGGGGATGTCCACCCACTGGTCATAGCGCGAGCAGTTGAGCACCACGATGAAACGCTCGATGGTATCCGTCGCATCGAGCCCCCAGCGATGGTAGATCACCACTTGCCGGAAGGTATCGACGCCGAAGCCGGCCGCGTTGAACGTGCCCCACCCCTCGTCCCAGGAATCCGGGTAGAAGTGGGGCGAGCGGAGCGACGGGTGATCCTTCCGCAGCTGAGCCAGGCGCGCGATGAAGCCCCGCAGAAACGTCCCGGTGCCGTCGGTACTCTCGTTCCAGCGCAGGGGACGGGGCTGCACCCGGCGCAACTCGGCTGGCTTGTTCCAGTCGTCCTCGACAAGGAACTCGCTCTGCCCGAACTCCTGGCCGTTATGCAGCATCACCGCTCCCGGGCAGGTGAACAGCGCGATCAGGTAGGGCTGCATTGCGTACCACACGTTGCGGCCGCCCACGGCGTTCGTGAAGGTCGAGTGGTCGTGGTTCTCCAGGTAGGTCACTGGTCCCCGATCCTTCTGGAAGTCCCTATTCGTGTTGAGCAGGCGCATGACCTTCGTATCTAGCCGCCCATCCAGCGCGTAGCCCTGCGTGTCCCAGAGCATCCGATCGTACCAGCAGCAACTGGCGCCGATCTTGTTGGTGTCGTCGATCGCCTGGTAGCGGTTGTCCGGCAGATCCTCGATGAGGAAGGCGAACTGCGGCCGGCCCCGCGCCGTGACGTGGGCGCGCAGGTCGGCGATGATGCGCGGCAGTCCTTCCTCGGGGTGGTCGGGCAGGTAGATGCCGCGGGCGTAGTCGAAGCGGATGCCGTCGATGCCGAACTCGTCGATCCAGTATTTGGCGACATCGACGATGAAGGTATGCGTGCAGTTATTGGCAAAGTCGAGGTTCTCGCCGAAGCCGCCGCCGGCGAACGACCCGACGAAAGGAGATTCCGCAGGCGTCTGCCAGAGCCAGTAGTACGGGAAGCCGCGTGTTCCGGTGCCCTTCTCCACCTGGTTGAAGACGCAGTCGAGGATGACGTGCAGCCCGCGGGTGTGGCACTCGTTCATCAGCCGCTTGAGCCGCACCAGCTTGTCGAGTGGGTTCGCCGGGTCGGTGATGTACGCATTCTCGACGGAGAAATAGAAGGCGGGGTTGTAGCCCCAGCTGAAGCCATAGTCGGGCCATGCCACCCAGGGCATGAACTCGATGGCGTTGATGCCGAGGGACACCAGGTAGTCGAGCTTGTCGATCACTGCCTCGACGGGGACGCGGCCGGCGCGGTAGCCGGCGGTGAAGTCGTCGATCATCAGCTCGTAGATCACGAGATCCTGCCAGGGAAGGGGCTTGGTCAGCGGCTGGACCTGGAGGTCGTTGCCGCCCTGGATGAAGGCAGCGTTGTCGTTCTTCTCGCCGCCGTACCGCGTGCAGGGATCGCCGACCTCACGCCGCTCCGTGTTCGAGAACTCGACCAGGTACTTGTACTGGTAGTAGCCGTCGGGGAAGTTGTTCGGCAGCGCGTAGGTGAAGAGGCGGCCCTGCGGGTGCGGCGTCTCGGTCATGACGGGCGCCGTCACGGGATCCCAGGGCTGCAGTCCGATGGCCTTCTGGAAGTCGCCCCGGACCCGAACCTTGACGATGCCCGAATCGCCGCCGCGGCTGTACTGCGCCTCGCCCGCTCCTTTTGTTGGGATGAGGAGCTGGAAACCGTTCTTGCCGCCCGGGAGTTTTCCGAAGCCGAATTGCTCGAACATGGCGCTCCTCTGTGAAATGGGAACCCTGGTCGGCCGGCCGCGCTTACCGCACAATTTCGCGCACCACCCGCCCGTGGACGTCGGTCAGGCGGAAGTCGCGCCCGCCGTAACGGTACGTCAGGCGTTCGTGGTCGAGGCCGAGCAAATAGAGAATAGTAGCGTGCAGATCGTGAATGTGGACTTTTGGCTCGACGGCGTACCAGCCGTAATCGTCGGTGGCCCCGTAGCGGAACCCGGCCTTGACGCCGCCGCCCGCCAGCCACATCGTGAAGCCCTCCGGGTTGTGGTCGCGGCCGTCGCGGCCCTCGACGGTCGGCGTGCGGCCGAACTCGCCGCCCCACCAGACCAGCGTGTCCTCCAGCAGCCCGCGCGCCTTCAGATCGCGCAGCAGGCCGGCGATTGGCCGGTCCACCTCGCGAGCGTTCTTCTCGTGGTCGCGCCGCAGGTTGCCGTGCTGGTCCCACTGCACGTTCGCGTCGCTGTGGGTCACCTGAATGAAGCGCACGCCGCGCTCGGCGAAGCGGCGGGCCAGCAGGCACTGCCGGCCGAAGTTGGCGGTGATCGGGTCGTCCAGGCCGTACAGCCGCCGCGCGGCCGCTGACTCGGCGGCGAGATCCTCGGCCTCGGGCATCGTGGACTGCATGCGGAAGGCCAACTCGAAACTGTTGATGCGGGCCTCCAGCGACGGCTCCGGACCGGCCTGCCGCTGGTGTTCGCGGTTCATCTGTGTGAGGCGGTCGAGCTGCAGGCGCTGCACCGCGGGCGGCAGGTTGCTGTTCTGGATGTAGCGGACGCGGGCGCGCTCGGCGGGGACGCTGGCGTTGCCGAGCGGCGTCCCCTGATAGACGGCGGGCAGAAAGGCCGCTCCCCAGTTGTTGACGCCGCCGTGGGCGAGCGTGGGGCAGATGGTGATGAAGCCGGGCAGGTTGCGGTTCTCGCTGCCCAGGCCATAGGTGACCCACGAGCCGATGCTGGGCCGCACGAAGTTATCGCTGCCGGTGTGCAGCTTGAGCAGCGCGCCGCCGTGGGCTGGGTTGGTGCCGTGGACGGAGTGGAGGAAACAGATATCGTCCACGCAGCCGGCGACGTGCGGAAACAGTTCGCTGACCGGGATGCCGAGGCCGCCGTGCCGGTGGAAGCGCCACGGGGAGGCGAGCAGGTTGCCGGTCGCGGCGAAGGTGACGCGCGGGCGTGCAAAGGGGTATGGGCGGCCGTGGTCGCGCTGCAGGAGCGGCTTGTAGTCGAAGGTATCGACGTGCGAGGGGCCGCCCTTCATGAACAGGAAGATGACGCGCTTCGCTCTGGCCGGGAAGTGCGGCGGGCGCGCGGCGAGTGGATCGGCCGGGGTGGCGGGGGCATCTTCCGCGAGGAGCGCGGACAGGGCGAGCGAGCCGAAGCCGACGGCGCTGGTGCGGAGCAGGTCGCGGCGCGAGAGCGATCCAGAAACGAACATGGGTGCAATTCTCCCCTTTAAGGGGCCTGTTTGTCGTCGAAACGAGCGAGGATTTCTTCGGGCGA
>DASPXY010000441.1:0-12207 GCA_035637055.1 Gemmataceae bacterium
CATCTATGGCCTGTCGGTGACGGGACAACTGTTGCACTTCGGCGGGGTGGCGACGGAGCCAGTTGGCCATGCCAGCCACCGGACGGTTGAACCGGCTCATCGCTTCGAGCGCCATCATCCGGTGGGCCAACTCGCTCAGTACGTGCGCCGAGGTGAACCCCTGAATGTCCTGGTTGTCGATGCGCTCCAGAAGGCGTTTGCAAGCCAGCCCGTGCCGTGGGTCCGCGGTAATGGCGTAGACCAGACAATTCGTATCGATGAAGACGGCCATGCCGGAGGGGATATCGTTAAACGTCACGTGGCCCCCACTGTCCTTCGTCGGGATCGTTGAGCCAACGGTCCAGTTCCTCAAGGTCACCCTTCCACGGGAGCATTCCGTACAACCGCTGCACGGCGCTGCCGGTGGGGTGGATGGTGATGGTGACCTTCTGCCCCTCGGTGAGCGGCAGTTCGCGGGGCAGCTTGAGGGTGCCCTTTTCGTAAACGGCTTCGATTTCGAGACCTTGCATGGTGTAATCTCCGGAAACGACAAGGACCAGTGGACGAGCCAGCGGCCAGCGCCCCCTTCATTCCTTCTCGGACAGGAGCAGCCGGATATCGTCTGCCACCCACGCCGGCCGCAAAAAGTCGAGGTTGTAGATCTCGCGCACGTTGCCGCGCCGGTCCACCAGAAACACCCGCGACGGATGATCGAGTTGTGCGTTGGCCGCGGGTTTGGCCCACATCCCCCACGACGCGACGACCTTCGCCACCTGCTCCGGTGGCCCGGTCAGAAAGCTCCAACTCGCCGGGTCAGCGTCGTAGAGCCTCATGTAGCCGCGCAGCACCTCCGCCGTGTCCCGCTTCGGGTCGAGCGTGATCGACACCAGCCGCACCGCGTCGCCCTTCAGCAGCCCGCGCGCCTGCAGCTCACGCTGCACCAGGCCCATGCGATGCGTTGTTGCAGGACACGAGCCGCTGCAGGTCGTGAAGACGAACCCGACCAGCAGCACCTTGCCCTTGAGGTCGGCGCTGCGGAGCGGCTTGTCGTTCTGATCGGTCAGCGCGAACTCCGGCGCCTTCCGGATCACGGCAAGCCGCGACGGCCCGCCGGACTCAACGCCCGCCGCGATCGTGAGCAATACCCACAAGCCCGCAGCGCCAGCGAGGGACACCGGTCGTCCCCTCGCTGGCGCTGCGGGCTTGTGTACGGTTAACATTCTCATGATGGCCCTTTCAATTGAGCAGCATATCGTGGCCGCGCGCCGGCCCGGTCTTGAAGCCGTTGAGATCGACGTGGAAATCCGGGTCGAGTTTCATCCCGTCGGGGCTGATATTGGCCAGCTTGATCCAGAAGCGCGGAGCACTGTCGATTGTGCTCAGCAGCGAGTTGGTGATGTACATGCGCTTGCCGTCGCCGGTGACGTGCATCATGTTCGGCTGCTCGCCGGGTTTGAGTTTGCTGTGCAAACGAGGATTTTTCAGATCGCTCACGTCCCACTGCTGGACCTCGTTGTCGAAGAAGCAACTGACGTACAGGAAGCGGTCGTCGGGCGACTGCCGCAGATCGACCGGGAACTTGCCTGTTTTACAGAGTTTGCGGGTCGTGTATGTCCCGTCGGCCTGGCCCTCCCACACCCAGATGGAATCGTCCAGGGCGCAGTTGGTGAAGCCGTGGTTGGTCCCCTCCTTGCGCGACCAGCGGCACTCCAGCGGAGCCGCCCCCGCCTTGAGGGTCGCGATCGGCTTGCGCTCGCGGAAGTCCCAGACGACCAGCTCCTTGCCGAATTTCGTGAAGTCCATCTTCGCCAGCGGCTTCTTGTAGTTGTTGACGAAGGTGAAACTCGACGTCACCATGCGATTGAGGTCCGGCCGCACCGCGACGTCGTAGCCGTAGGGGGCGTCCTTCGGCTGGTCGAGTTTGCGAATGAACTTGCCGTCGTTGGTGAACTCCGCCAGTCCCGCCGGCAGGCCGCCGTCTTTGGCACTCAGAAAACTAATCAGCATGCGGTCGGGGAGCGCATACGCGGTGTGTGGACTCGCCAGGCCCGCCTCGGCGCCGAAGTTCTCGATGACCTTTTTCAAACGCGGCTGGGCGGGGTCGGTCGCCACGTCGATCAAAAACACCCGGCTGGAGAACAGCGTCAGGCCCCAGATGTGGGTGCGGTCGTCGGTGAAGCCGAAATGGTGCGTCTCGTTGCCCGACGAGCCGAGGTCGAGCTTGTGGAGGATCTTGCCGTACTTCGGAGATTTACGGTCCACATCGACGACAATCAGGAAGTCGTTGTCCTTGGCGTCGGCGTCCACGCAGTAGACGTAGAGGTATTTCTCCGGGCGATCGAGGCGTTTGACGAACGGCGACAGACAGGTTTCCGCCTCGGCCGGTAGCCCAGAATACCACCAGGCGAGCGCAGTCAGGCAAAACGTCAGGGGGAGCGGGCGCCGCAGTCGTCGCATCATGGGAATCCCTCCGTATGCAGTGCCTCGGAATGGCTTGAGTGACCCTGACAGCTTAGCGGACGAGCGCGCAGGCAGCAACGGCGGGCGGATCACCCTGCTTCGTCGGGCGGCAGGGGCGTCGCTCCTGGCGGCGGTGTGCCCTTGCCGGCGCGGATGTACTCGGCGCGCCGCCGCTCATACTCCTCGGGAGTCAAACGCTCCAGTTCCGTCTCGCCGCCGTGGACGGCCGCCTGGAAGATCTGTTTCAAGAAGGGGATGCACCAGCCGCAGCCCGTGCCGGCGCCGCCGCACTGCGACAACTGACTGGCGACCTTGGGCCGCTCGCGCCGCGCGAAGTTGACGAGTTTCCGCCGCGTTACGTGGAAGCAGTAACAGACTTTCTGCTCGGCGTCCATGAGATGACTCCCGGTGCGCCCTGGCGAGGGGGAACGTCCCTTATTGTAAGCCGGAACGGAGACGCCGCGGAAGACGGCTTTGCCGAGTTGGAGAACTTCGAGGTGGGGGACAACACGCGCTCAAGTGAGTCAGGTCACTAACCCGAAGCGTCAGCGAGGCAATGAGCTAAGACTCCCTCGCTCACGCTTCGGGTTTCTGTTCGCGAGAACTTAGCAAAAAAAATCGAAAAAATCGAAAAAGTGGTCTTGTTTCTAAAAAGCGGTGTCTTATGATGAGGATGGAGATCGAGAAATAACAAGAGTCTGAAACTGACTGGGCGACGGTTTCGGGGTCATTGTTTCTCGGTCTCTTTTTTTATTACCCCATCTCCCCCATCATCACACTCCTCTCACTCCAATCCCAACAGTTCACTCAGTTCCTTCCAGGTGTCCTCGCGGGCTCTCTGATAGCGCGTGATTTGCTCTCGCTCCCCAGTCGTCCAGTACGCTCGCAAGGCGTTCCCCTGACGGCGGAGCAGACCTGTAAGGTTCTGGATTACCTCAATACCCGCCTTTTCCGCCTCGGAGAGATCCAGTTCGGCGAGCCGGTCCAGTTCGCGATCTACCATCTCAATCATGCCGCCGACGGTAGTGAGCATTTGCTCCGCCTCGGCCTTGGTATACGCCTCGCTCTCGACGCCGTCGGCCAGCAAGCCGATGTTGAGGTAGGTCTGATAAACATGCGCGCCACTCATGGTGCCCAGCGCTTTGAGGAATTTCTCCTGCGCCGTGCGGGGAAGGGGCGTCTTCTTCTCCCTGGCGGTCGAGCCCTTGTCCTTGAGCGCGACAGATTTCCTGGCCTTGTCCGCCTGCGCGAGCGTTTCGTCGTTGTTGTCCGGCGCAGGCGACTGGGAGCGCGGCGCGGTCAGGTTCAGGACGAAAGCGGTAGCGCCAGCGGTGAGCGCGACGAGGACCACGGCGCCCGCTGCGGCCAGCAAGAGTGTCCGTCGGTGCAGTCCTCCCGTGACTTCGCCCGGGGGACGGTAAGGAAGGGCGCGGGGAACTTGAGCGGCAGCCGGCATGGTTTCGCGGACGTGACGCTCGGGATCGGCAGAACCACTTGGCGGACGAGAAAGATCGGACATGGCTTCTTTTCGCTCGTTCGGGAAAGGAGACGAAACAGAGCCCGAAACGTCTGCAGGGTGCAGACGTTTCGGGCTCGGAACGAATCGCAGTTTCGGTGCCGCACGACGCGCGGCGATAAACCCTCTAGCGTTTGCGGCCACCGGAGGCAGGCGCGGCAGGGCGGCTGCCCGTGTTGCGACTACCGACCGAGGAGCCGGCGTTGCGGCCACCCTGATTCGCGGCGACGCGCGATGGGTTGCTGCCCTTGCTCGCGGTGGTCGTCGGGCGCGCCGTGCTGCCAGCCTTCATGCCGATGTTGGCCGCTGTCAGTCCGCCCTTGCTGCTCTTGGCGGCGGTGGTCGTGGGCTGGCTTGTCTTGCTGCCGCTGCTCTTGCTCGACGCCACGACGGGATTGGTCTTCGCGACGTTGGTGGGCGTGGTCGTCGCGGTCTTACTGGCGGGCTTGTTCGCGGCGACGGCTGTTTTGGTTGTGCCGGTTGTACCCTTCTTGGCGGTGGACCCGGTGGGGCTGGCCGGGGCTTTCTTGGCAGTGGTGCCCTGAGTCGCGCCTGTGCCGGTCTTGCTGGCCGACGCGGTCGTGGTGCCGCTCGCCGACTTGCTCCCGAGCGTGCTGCCCGCCGGACCGCCGCGGGTGCCACTGGTTGTGGTGGTCGTCGAGGTGGTCGTCGGGCTGGTCTTGGTGCCGCCCGTGCCGGTGGACGTGGTGTTGCCGGAGGGCGTCGTCCTCGTGGTGGGCGGGTTCGCGGCCACCAGGTTGCCGGCGCGCTTGCCGCCAACGCGCGTGCCGACGAGCGTGCCGCTGAGGGAGGTCTTGCTGGCGGTTTTGGAAGCGGCGGTGGCCGCGGTGGCCTGGCCAGTGCCCGTGCCGGTCGGGGTTGTGGTGCTTGTGCTGGGCTTACGTCCCGTGCTCGCCGTCTGGGTTCCTGCCTGTGGGCTGCCGGTGAACCGCACGGCGACCTGCAGGCCAACATTGAACGTGCCCTTGCCGCTCACGCTGATGTTCTCGCGGATCGTGACCGGACCGCCGCTGCCGTTGACCTTGAGGTTCTCGCGGATGTTGACGTTGCCACCCTTGCCGGCGACGTTGATGTTCTCGCGGACCGAGGTTTTGCTGCCGTCGGTCTTGATGCGCTCGCTGATGTTGACCGAGGTCTTGCCTTCACAGGCACCCTTGACGGCGGCGAAGCCACTGCCGAAGGCCCCGTGACTGCCGCGTTTGCCGCCCTGCTTGGTAGTGCCGGTCGTGCTATTCGGGTCGGCCGCGGTTGAGGTGCTGCCCTGCCCCGTGGACTTCGACTTGCTGCCTTTGGTGGTGTTGGTGTTGCTCGTGGCGTTGTCCGTGGGAGTGTCGGTCACCTGAATGCCGACCTGAAGCATTCCACTGCCGAACATCCCCTTGTGGTGATGCTTGTGGTGCTGAGGTTTTCCGCTCGTCGGGTCGGTGGTTGTGGGGCTGTTGCTGGGTGTGGTCTGGGGGGCTCCTTGCCCCTGACCGCCATTGCCCGCGCCGCGGGGACGGCGCCCGTTGCCGCCCGCACCATTGCCGTTGTCGGCGAACACGTCGGGGGTGGCGTTGTTGGCCGCGTCGGCGACCTGCTGGAAGCCTCCGCCGAACGCTCCCTTGTGGTGCTTGTGGTGCTTCTTGTGGTGACCCTTCTCCCCGAAGCGGAGAGCGCGGATGAGATCGCGCAGGGCGTGGTCGATCTGGTTGATCTCCTTGCGCGGGGCGCCCTGATCGACGGCCGTCTCAAGGAGGTTGACAACGCTGTCGATACTGTTCACCAGCTGGCCATTCAGACCGCCGAAGCCCTGGGCTTCCGTGGACTGCAGTTCGGCGAACAGGAGCAACCCGGCGCTCAGCAGCGCCGCGCACACAAAGCGACGACGGTAGGAAAGGCTCATGGGTTCTTCTCCAAGGAGTTGTTAGATCTTCAGTCACAACGAAGAGCTGACAACTACTTCTTCAGTTTTTTCCCGGCCGGCGGCGCCTTGGTGCCCTTGGTCCGGGGTGTTTCGTTGCCTTCGGCGGCGCGTTTCACTGCGGCCCGCCCGGTGTTGACGGCGTCGAGGAGAGGCTGCATCGCCTCTTCCTTCTCCGACATGCGATCGAGTTCTTCCTGCAGCGGCAGCATGACCGCATCGCCACGCTCACCCACGCGACGCATCTCCGGCAAACGTGGGGAATTGGGCGGCAACAGGCCGCGTGCCCGGTTCAGGTTCTCCGCCACGCCACGCACAAGCAAGCCTTGCAGATGACCGCCGAGAACATTGGCGCGGACGCTGTCCTTGGCGAGGACCGCCTTTTGCGCTTCCTGAGCCAGTCCCTCGGCCAGATCGCTGCAGTAGTTGGCGCGCTTGAGCGGGTCGTCCTCGGCGGCGAGGCGCACGGCCCCTTCGACAAGTTTGCGGAGCAAGTGCCGGTCGCGGCGGAACTGGCTGAGGCGTTTGGCGGCGGTCGCATCGGCGGGCGAGTTGTCCGCGAACGCCAGGCCGCCAGCGGTGATCAGGGGCAGCAACAGCAGCAGGAGGCGTTTCATTGGGTCTCCTCCATGAGGGCGCGGAGCTGCTGATCACCCTTTTTCGCCGCGGCGGCCATCTGGAGTAACGGGGCCGCAGAACTCGCCTTTTGAGCCAGGCGGCGAGCGTCCACCTCGACCCGCGCCAGCTGAGCGCGGATCGGGTCGAGAACCGCGCGCCGCTCTTTCTCAGGGAGATCCTTGAGATCCTTCGCCCGCGGCACGACGCCGTCGCGAATCACCTGCTCGTAGAGACTTGCCAGATCCTGCAAATCCTTGACCGGAGCCACCGGCGTCAAGGTGTGCGTCTCGCGATGCAGAGCGTCGGCCAGTTCCGCCAGCGTTTCGACGCGCTTGCGCGGCGTGTCCGCCTCGGCCAGGCGCACGTCGTAGTCGGCGACGTGCTCGAGGAGCGGTTGCTTGTTGGGCGCTACCTTCGGAGCGTTCGGGTCGGGCCCTGTGGCCTGATCGTCGTTGCCGCCGCGCGACAGCAGGATACCCAGGTAAACACCGCAGGCGACAAGAAAGACCGCAGCCGCCGCAGCGACCAGGCGCACCTGCGGATTCTGCCAGCGCGCCGTCAGAGGCAGCGCGGCCGGCGCGGGGGCCGGTTCCTCACTCGCGCTGCGGGCTGGCTTCCGGCCGAGAAGTTGCGTCAGCAGGCGTTTCTTGCCGCGGGAGGACGGGACCGGGAGCAGCGGCACGTGGCGCTCGATTCGCAACAACTGCCGCTGATAGGCACGACAGGCGGGGCAGTCGGCGAGGTGGCGACGGATGGACGACCGGGGGGCGTCGGGTCGTTCACTCGCGAGCAAACGGCGTTGGCAAGTGTCGCAGGTCATGGCTCTTCTCGATCCAGGTGAGGCGCCAGATTTTCCATCAACTTTTGCCGGGCCTTGAAGACGCGCCAGCGGGCGGTTTCTTCAGTGGTTTGCAATACCTCGGCGATTTCGCGGAAGGACAGGTCTTCTTCGACGCGGAGCAGGAACGCCGCCCGGAAGTCTTGCGGCAGCCTGCCGATGGCCCGGGCGAGCACCTGGAGGGCCTCGCGGCTCATCACCTCCTCGGCCGGCCCTGCGCCCAGGGCCATCAACTGCTCGGGGAAGGCCTGCTGCTTCTTTTTCACCGCTCGGCGGATGTTCACCAGGTTATTGTGGCCGATCCGAAACAGCCAGGCCTGGAAACTCGAGCCGGCCCGAAAGGAGGCCAGGTTGGCGAACGCTTTCAGAAAACTTTCCTGGGCGACGTCTTCCGCTGTATGACGGTCATGCGTCAAGTGATACAGCCAGCGATACAGGCGATCCCAGTAATGTTCGACGAGCAGGGTGAACGCTTCGCGCGAGCCTCGTTGGGCCCTTTCGATCAGCCCATGTTCGTCTGGGAGGACCACGCGTCTGACCGTTGCTCTCACAAAGGTAGAACACGCCCGCGAGCGATTCGTTGGCGATTTTTTCTCGTGGATGGTGGCACGATCATTATGGGCAGAGGGACAGGTCATACACAAGAGGCGGTTTGGAGAGCGGGGTTGAGAACCCCTCCCCCCAATCCCCTCCCCGCAACGGAGAGGGGGAGAAGAAGAGACATCGCCTTGCTTGCTCCCCCTCTCCTTGCAGGGGAGGGGGTTGGGGGGAGGGGTTCTCACGCCTACTCCTTCACGGTCAGATTGGCGACGTAACGCTCGTACTCCTGACGCTGCCGGTCGGCGGTCAGTTGCAGTCGCTCCTGCTCGCCCCGCAACCGCTCGATTTGCGTTTCCTGGGCGAGGAACTTGTCGAGGTACTTCTTGTAGACCGGCTCCGTCTGCGGGATGACCTTCATGTTCTCGCGCTGCCTTGCCTGGTCCTCGCTGATGGTGTTCAGCTGGCGTTTCACCTGCTCGAATTCATGATTCGTCGCGGCGAGCTTCTCCTTCAAGCCGACGGCCTTCTGCACGGCCGCTTTCAACTCAGCGCTGGCGGGGCCTTGCAGCAAGAGGGCCAGCGTGTCGTTGTCGGCGTTCGTCAGCACCACCTGATGGAGTTGCTGCCGTTCCTCTACGACCTTGAGCGCCGCCGACTCGCCCTTTGGCACCTTCACCTCGAAGCGATAAAAGTCGCGGCCTGCCTTCACGCTCTTGGCCGGCTCGATGAGCGAGTACACCGGCGCCCGCGAAGGATGCTCGACGATCACTAACCGGTCCCGATCGGCGCCATTCTTGATCTGATAAGTCTTGATCTCACGCAGCTTGTAGGTTCGTTCGAGGGTGCCCTTGATGATGCGAATGGAGACGATCCGATCAGGCTCCTTTTTCGCCTCGGGCTTCACCTCGACGGCCTGATCGATGGCGTAACTGAGGAGTCGTTCCTCGCCGGGCGGCAGGTCGCGGATGAGGGCATCGCCAGCGTAGCTGCCCTCATTGAAGATCGTGATTGGTCCTTGCATCAGGTGCAGGCCGGTCGTGTTCTTCAACTGGAGGCCCAGCAGCGGATGGGCCGCCTGGACTTGCTCGTTGTAGATGCTGACGTTCGTCGCATCGAGGTCGCTGTTGACGATGGGCACCAGGGCCGATTTCTGCCGCGGCAAGTTCAGCGGTTCCTTGATGGCGTACTGGAACGCCTCGCCCAGTTTCCCTCCCTCGGCTGCGGTCGGCACGCTGCCGGCGAGATCGTCCACCACAAAGCCACCTTGCTTCTCAATGGCGTCTGCCACCTTGCGTCTTTTGCCGTCGTCCTTTTTGCCTGCGCCCGCATTGGTCGCGATCCGCGAGTCCGGCATCGGCGTTGTCGGCTGGTCACCCCCGGCCGTGCTGCCGATCGTGGTTCCGACCGACGTGAACGTCTTGCTTCCGTCGTAAGCTCGGGGACGCAGCCCGGCGAACAACTCCAGTTGGGCCAGCGGCCGATCGACATAGAGCGGTTGATACAGGTCCATGCGGAACGAGATCGGCCGGCCGGAGATCAGCTGCACCTGCACGTTCTGCCAGTCCTCGGCGGTTGGGTTTTCGACCAGCGCCCAGCCTTGCAGGAACGCCTTTTTCTGCCCGCTCAGCACCAGGCGATAGCTCGTCTTCCAGATGGGATGCTCGACGACGTAACCGACCTGAACATTGCGCTTGCCCTTGCCGCTGAACTTGAGGGCGAGGGTTTTCTTCTGCCGGTCATGGCTGCGGGCGAGGACATCGAGGGCGCGCTTCACCTCGCTGTCGATCACCGGATTGACAAAACGGACCTGGGATATCTCCGATAGCTTGAGCGCCCGCATGCCCTCGGCGCACCACAGGTTGAGCAGTTCGACCTCAAGGACGGCATCCTTGCCGACGGGCTGCTTCTGGGTTTCGACGCCCATGATGGTGCCGGTGACCGCGGTAGCAGGCCGGTCGCGCGGGCTCCAGGTCACCTCGACCTTTTCGCCGCGGGCCTGGCTGAGCACCTGGCCGTAGGTCGGGTTTTCGCTCAGGTTGACAGCGAAGTTGCGCAGGGTCTTGTCCACGGGATCGTAACTGTCGTAGCCGACCGCGTGGATCTGCCCGCCGCTGCGGTCGCGGAGTACAAGGCTCTTCAGTAGATCGTTAATATCGCTCACAGGGAACGCCAGTTCGACGGAGGTGGTGCCCTCGACTTCGCCCTCGCGCTGGAAGTAGCCGACGCCGCTGGTGAACAGGGCGACGCGGCTAATCGGCAGACGCGGCTCGACGGCGCGGGCGGCCGGCGTCGCGCCGGATTTGTCCAACTGGGCGGGCACGGATGTTGGCCACGACAGAGCGATGACGAGACCGGCGGCGACGAGGCCGACCAGCACCAGAATCGGAAGTGTGCGACGCATGAGCAAATCCTCCAGAAACAAGAGGGGGTCGGAGTCAGCAGGCTCAATCGAGTGATGGAAAGCAACACAAGCCCGAAGCGCCAGCGCCGGGACCATGCTACCGTCCCGTCGCTCGCGCTCCGGGCTTGTGTCCCGGCGCTCGATCGAACAAATTATGGAACAGCGGTCGGTGCCGGCGTCTCCAGCACTTTGCGCCAGGCCTGGGCGGTGGGTTCGGGGTCGCGGCCGGTCAGGGAACGCAGGGCGCCGAGGACGGCCTGACGATAGGGCGACCTTTTCTCCAGGCGTGCGAACACCGCCTGATAGGTCTTCGCCTCTGCGTCGCTGAGAGTGCGGGTCCGCACCAGGAAGTCGAAGCGCTGCAGTTCCGGCCAGTTGCCGTGATTGACGACCTTCTGCATACGGGAGAAATCCTGTCGCAAGTAGGTCACATCGGCGCGCACGACCACATCCGGCGACGAGAAGCCGTAGCGCCCCGGCGACAGCGATTCGCCAGGGATGGGCACGGCGGCGACGAGGGCGTCGTCCGGCGCGCCGGGCGTGTTGCCGGGCGGATGGCAGAGCAGACAGTTACGATGATGGTTGAGGCGAACCAGTTCGCGAACCACCGGCACCTTCTTGCCCTTGATCGCGCGGAGAGTCGGGGTACGCGGGTCGGGCTGATCCAGCAAATCGACCAGGTTGGACAGCAGGTCGGTGCGCTTGAGATGCGTAATCGCCGTGGCGGCGTTCTCGGCGATCTCCGGCCAGGGATAACTCAGGCCAGCCAGCAGGGTGTCCTTGACGTCGGCGGGCGGCCGTTTTTCCAGGGCGACGAGGGCGGCCTTGCGGACGGCGTCATCGGCGTCGAAGAGAGCCAAGCGAGCCAGCGCGAGGGTGGCGTCCTTGTCGCTGCGTGCGGCCAGGTAGGAGACCACGCCGGCGCGGAGGTCGGTGGCTTCCGCGGGGAGCATCTGCGTCAGGGCGGCAAGAACCGCGTGGTGCTGCTCCTTGCGCTCGGGTCGCGCTGCATCCAGCGGCGGATATTTCTCCTCCCACCGCCTCCAGGCTTCCTTGGCGGTGAAGGTCTCGGTTTTCCTCGGGAGTTGCGAGAGCCGCCTTTCGAGGACCATGCTCCGGAATCGTTCAACCGCACTCGCGAACCACTCGCCGCGTTCTTTGCTCAGCCGACAGTCGGCGCCCATCACAAAGGACAAGCCGGCGAGGTCCGGGCGCTGGGCGAGGAGCAACTCCATGAAGTGGTCGGTCCTCTTCTGGTTGAGGAAGTTCATTTTCGCGATCTGATGAGCCGTCGCCTCCAGCAGTTTGTCCGCCTCAGCGTCACGCTTCAGGCGGGCCTCAATTTTCTCCTTTTCAGAGAGCTTATCAAGGTTGGCGGGGAGTCGCGTGACGTTGAGAGGTTCCTGGAAATGCACCTCGGGAACCTGCGTCAAATCGCTCAGCAGCGGTGCGGTGCCAGGTAACAGCCTGGGCGGCACCGGCAGGAGATCTTTCAACTCCGTTTTGGGGTCGATCTTGAAGGTGAAACGCCGGATGGGTGGGGACTCTTTCTTCGCGGCATGGGCCAGTTGCCAGGTGCCAGGCAGCGGGCTCAGGGCGAGAGCGCCCAGCGACACCAACGACCACAGCGCCGGCCGCAGGAATGCCTTGAGGGTGGTGTGACGCCGATCTCTCATACCAGATCCCTCCTGAAAGGTGCAAGATGGAGGAAGACAGGAGTATACTGCGGGGCGCGGAGCGGGTAAAGCCCCGCGCGAAAACGGCGGTGTTTCTCTAGCCTGGAGACGTTGCGGTTGCCGAAACCTAACAGGGACCGCGCGGGCGCGCGCGGCGGCTACTGACATCCCACCCGGAACTCCCTGGCGGTAAAATAGCATTATGTGTGGACGCTTTACCCTAACGGCTTCCCGCGAAGCCTTGCACAACCTGTT
>DASPXY010000442.1:0-3404 GCA_035637055.1 Gemmataceae bacterium
GGTCACCTGGTCACCTGGTCACCTGGTCACCTTGTCACCGATGCTTCGTCACTCCCACCTGCTTGCACATCTCCAGCAGCGGACAGGTCGAACACTTCGGCAACCGCCCCGTGCAAATGTGTTTGCCGAAGGGCACCAGCAGCGCATTGATCTCGACCCAGTAGGCGCGCGGCAGCATCTTGTGCAGCGCTGCCATCGTCTTCTCGGGCGTCGTGGCGCGGACGAGTCCCCACCGATTGGTGACGCGGTGAACGTGAATGTCAACGCCGAGCGACGTCTGGCCGCAGGCGATGCCGAGCACCAGGTTGGCGCACTTGGGGCCGACGCCGCGAAAGGACAAGAGCACGTCTTCGTCGCACGGGACCGTTCCGCCGTACTCCGCAACGGTGCGGGTGGCGATCTCGTGGATTTGACGCGCTTTCGGCTCGTGAAAGGTGCATTTGCCGATCAGGTTATCAATCTCATCCACGGTCAGGTCGGCGACCTGGGCCGGTGTGTGCGCCTTGGCGAACAGGCGGCGCGAGGTGGGCAAGGTCACCTCGTCGAACGTGCGGATCGAAATGATGCACGCCGCCAGGATCTCGAAGACGGACGAATGGCCCTCCGCCGCCAACTCGAACAGGGCGGCCTTGGGATACGGCGCCACCGCCTCGCGCAGTTTCGGGATCGCCTCTTCGATGTCGAAAGGCCGTTTCCGTGGGGCCGGGCGCGGGCTTGTCGAGTTCTTGGCCATGATGGCTCTCTCGTTGGGAGCCCGAAGCGCCAGCGAGGGGACCGTCCCTCGCTGGCGCTTCGGGCTCCCCAAGCAGACTCTCTCAGCCGGCTTCCAAGAGGAGGTCGGCGAGACTGTCGGTCAGCGGCAGGCCGCTGCGCGACTCGAAGCCGAGGAACATCGGGCTGGGGTTCGCTTCGAGAAAGACGTAGCGGCCTTCCGGCGTCAGCCGCAGGTCGATGCCGCTCCAGACCAGGCTGAGCGCCTCCGCCGCCGCGAAGCACTGCCGCTGCACGGCGGCCGGCAGCGTGTGCGGTACAATGTGCGGATCGTCGCTATCGCGAAAATCCACGTCGCCGCTCCGAATCTCACAGGCCAGCAAGCGGCGTCCGATCACGAAGGCGCGGATATTCGTGCCGGGCACCTCCTCCTGAAGCGTCACGGGCGCGATGGCGAGGCTCTGCAGGTTTTCGTCGGTGAGGTGCCCCACGGTCACGCGCCGCGTGTGAGCGCCTCCCTGCACCGGCTTGAAGATGCAGCGCGGGTAACGCGCCGCGAAGGCGCGCACCGCCTCGGGGTCGTTGCCCAGGATGGTCGCCGGCACCGGCACGCCCAGCGCCGCCACCAGTGCCAGGGCCGCCGGCTTCGTCTGATGCAACTGGTAGCCGCGCCAGCCGTTCACCCAGCGCGCCGGCAGCTGAATCAGCAGCGACTCAAACAGACTTCGAGCATCGTTAAAGGCGATATATGCCTGCTCGGCGTCGGGGAGGACCGGCTGCGTGACGTTATTGTAACAGCGCCAGTAGACCGAGCGGATCTGCCGCGAATCGAGCGTACGCCCGCCGGGCAAGCGTACGGTCCAACTGCCGCGCCCTGGCTCAAACGCCAGTTTCAGTTCGGCGGGAAACCAGCGGCTGTCGAGCAACTCGGCGTCGCCGCCGCGTTTGCGCAGGTACTCGGTGATATGGACCGCGTGTTCGTCGTCGGTGCCGCCAAGGATGAGAACGGTCATGCGGACCTCCGCGGGATGACAGGATACCGTCCCCAGCAATTATCTCCCCCGTCCTCACTGCGGCGAGCGGATTTTCCACTTTTCCTGCAACCCGCGCCGTCCTTGCGGTACTCACCTGTTGGCCGGACGATGACCAGGCCGGCCGCCGGCGGCAACAACAGGCCGCGGCGCTTCGTGTCCAACCCCACAAACAGCAGGAGTTTCCCATGCGTCATCCCTTCGACGGCATCAACGCGGCCCCACAGGCAACCTCACCGGAGCAAGAATCGAACAAACAGCCGGCGCGGCACACGCGCCGTTCGTTCGTGCGAACGCTGTTCGCGGCCCTTGGGGCGCTCGTCGGCCTCGCGACGGTCAGCCGGGCGAGCGAGCGGCCGCCGGTCAGCACGACGGCCCTTGGCGAAGAGGGCGGCACTACCGAACGGCTCGGCGAAGAAGGCGGCGGTCGGCCCGATATGACAACCCTGATGGTCGGCGAGGAGGGTGGGCGTTGCCCCAACACCAAGGCGGCCCGCGAGGAAGGCAGCGGACCGATCACCGCAGCCAACATCCCCTCCGAGACCGGCGGCCGGCCCATCACCGAGGCGATGCCCAGGTACGAGGACGGCGGTCGGCCCATTACCAAGGCCCTGATCCCATCGGAAACCGGCGGCACGACACGCGTCTGTTTCGAGGAAGGCGGCAAACGCTGAGCACTCGCCTGACGACCGCGTCTGGCTTAGCGACGCTTCGCAGAAGCGTTCTTCGTCGTCACGCTTCTGCGAAGCGTCGCTAACCGCTCTGGCCCGCTCTTCCCCCGCGCGTAACATAGTCGCGTCTTCACGCCAAACCGCAGGGGATCGGCTCATGGCCACCGCGAAAAAACTCCTCGCCTTCGACCTCGGCGCCGAGAGCGGCCGCGGCGTCCTTGGACTGTTCGACGGCAGCCAGCTGCGCCTCGAAGTCGTCCACCGTTTCCCCAATGGGGCCGTCCGCACCCTCGACACAATGCACTGGGACGTCCTGCGTCTCTACAGCGAGATGCTCGTGACCCTGCGGAAGTGCGCTGCCGAACAGGGTGGCGTCGATAGTCTCGGCGTCGATACCTGGGGAGTCGATTTCGGCCTGCTGGGTCGCGGCGGCGTGCTCCTGGGCAATCCGCGTCACTACCGCGATCCGCACACCGAAACGATCATGGAGGAGGCGTTTCGCCGGGTGCCGCGGCTGGACATCTTCCGCCAAACCGGCATCCAGTTCATGCGTTTCAACAGCCTCTTCCAGTTGCTCGCCCTGCAGCGCGACCGCTCGCCGCTGCTCGACGCCGCCGAGACGCTGCTGTTCATGCCTGACCTGTTCAACTACTTCTTCACCGGCATCAAGGTGAATGAGATCAGCGAGGCCAGCACCAGCCAGTTTTACGATCCTACAAGTCGCACCTGGGCGCATGACCTGATCCGCACCTTCGGTCTGCCGGAGCGCATCCTCGGCACACTGGTCGCGCCGGGCACCGTCCTGGGGCCGCTGCGATCATCGGTGGCAGTGGAGACCGGCTCCAGCCCGATCCCGGTGATCGCGCCGGCGACGCACGACACCGGCTCGGCCGTCGCTGCCGTCCCCGCGCAGGGCGAAGCGTGGGCGTACATCAGTTCGGGCACCTGGTCGCTGATGGGCGCCGCACTGCCGGCACCGCTCATCGGCGAG
>DASPXY010000443.1:0-4775 GCA_035637055.1 Gemmataceae bacterium
CTGATCGAGTTGTTTTTCGAGTTTGGCGATCTGCTGACTGAGCGATGGCTGCGAAACGTGGCAATGCTCTGCGGCGCGGCTGAAACTACCCGTGCGGGCGATGGCAGCGAAGTAGCGTAGCTGGTGGAGTTCCATAATCGAATCCTATCGTTGGGATAACAAGAAAGTATTTCCCTTATCGCACAGTCGCGGCTACAAAGCCAGCGTCGTCGGGCAGTGGGCCCGCCGACGAACACGTGTCGGCATCTGTGCGAAGGAGATCCTCTCATGGCTGGAGCGAAACCACACGCAACGGGCAAGGTCAAGCCGGGCGACACGACCCAGCGCGTCGGCGTCGAGCAACTTGAGACGCGCGGCGTCAACGTCAAGGCGCTGATCGAGAAACTGATCGACGCGGCGGGGGCGGAGTTCACGACGTATTACTACTACACGATTCTGCGCATGTACCTCGCCGGACATGAAGATTACAAGGAGATTTGCGAGGACGCACGTCTGGAAGACCGGGCGCACTTCGAGCTGATCACGCCGCGGATTTACGAGTTAGGCGGGTCGATCCCGCGCGACATTCGCGCGTTTGCCGATCGCGCCGGCTGCCCCGACGCCTACCTGCCCGATCCGCCCACGGCGGCCGCGATTCTGACGGTGCTGCTGGAGGCCGAGCGCTGCGCCATTCGCACCTGGAGCGAGGTCTGCGACCTGACCTTTGGTAAGGATCCGCGCACCTACGACATGGCGGCGCGTATCCTGAACGAGGAGACCGAGCACGAAGCATGGTTCATCGAATTGCTCAGCAAGGAGCGCGACAACGCCGTGCGGCCGTCCGGCCACTTCCGCCGCGGCGCCCCCGGCGAGGCGCCGTACAGCAAGAACCGCGGGTTCTACAACCCGTGATCGGGCCGCCTCCTGTCCCGCTTGCGGGTTGGCGCCTCGCGCTAACCCGCAAGCGGGACGGCGGACCGTTCCCGTTTGGGGGATCTATGCCCAGCTACGCGATCACTCTGGTCACTCCCAACGGCGAGACGCATTTCGACTGCGACGCCGAGCAGTTCGTCCTGCACGCCGCCCTCGAACAAGGCATCGAGTTGCCCTACAGCTGCCTGCAGGGCTGGTGCATCACCTGCGCCGCACGGCTGCTCAAAGGACAAGTCGATCAGTCGGCGTCGCGTCGCTTCTACCCGCAGGACGCGGCGGCGGGGTTCGCGCTGCTGTGTACCGGTTGCCCGCGCAGCGACCTCAAGATCCTCACGCATCAGAAGGAAGCCATGCGTGCCCATCGCATCGCTCTCGGCCTGCCGGTGCCGCGGGGTTCCTGAGAGGGATCGCTCATGTCGCTTGCTCAACTCTCCGGCATTAGCGGCCCCCTTGTGGAAGACAAGCCCGCACGCCTGACGGTGACGGCGGTGTTCTGCGAACTGCGGCCCGCGTTTCTCTCCAAGGGGCAGGTCGGCCAACACTACCGGGCCATCGCTCGCAACGGCCGCGTCCTCCTCGCGAGCGCCTGGCCGCTCGACGCCCTGGCGGGACGCACCGTACAGTTGCAGGTGACTATCTGGCATCGCCGCATTCTGCCCGCCGACCCGCCAGAGCCCTACGGCATTTTGCTCGGGGTTTGGCGGGAGCCAACAAATTCCATCTCGAAAGTGACCTATCGAGCCATCGTCGCAGCAGCGCCTGCACCGGACGGGAAGTTGCACCTTGACCTCGGCGGTCTGCGCGTGCTCACGCTGGTCGAGGCTTCGTAGTCCCGGCGGGCAGCAGGTCAACCAACTCGTGCAGGTCGCGGAGTACCCGATCAGGATGAGCCGCTTCCAGGGCGGCGCGTTCGTCGGAGCCGGTCGGCACCACCCACACGGACACGCCGGCGGCCCGCGCTGTCTGGATGTCCACGGTCATATCACCGATATAGAGCACCTCATTTGCCGCGATCCCCAGCCGCTCCAAGGCGGTCAGCAGCATGTCAGGCGCCGGCTTCGGATGGGCGACATCCTCGGGGCCGAGGACGAGATCGACACTCAACTTCAGATGTGCCAGCAGCCTGACGGTGAAGGCGCGCGGTTTGTTGCTGCACACGCCGATCAGGCAGCCGGCGCGCCGCACGGCCGCCAGCGCCTCGACGGCGCCGGGCAGCAGCCGTGTCCCACTCTCCATGACGGAGGGATGATGGGCTCGATAGCGCGGCCAGTCGGTCGCCAGGTCGGCACCGGGAACAGTATGCTCCAGGAGGTAAGCGGGACCGCGGCCGACATGGCGTCGCACCTCGTCCTCCGGCAGCGGCGGCAGGCCGTGCGCTGCCCGGACATGGTTGACGCTGGCCGTGATCGCCGCGTAACTGTCCGCCAGGGTACCGTCGAAGTCGAACAGGATCGCCCGCAACGTGTCCGTCATGCTACCTCTCCCTTGCCCCCTCTTGCCGCTGCCCTGTCCCGACGGTCACAATAACTCCGGATGCAGACTCGCTCACCAGAACCAACCCAGGCAGGCGTTATGATCAGCCTCTCTCTCGACGGGCGGTCCCTCGCGGTCGCGCCGGGCACGACCATCTGGGAAGCCGCCTCCCGGCATGGTATCGACATCCCTGTCCTTTGTCACAGTCCGCGCCTGCGCCCGGTCGGCGTTTGTCGGTTGTGCGTCGTCGATGTCGGCGGCCGTGTCCTGGCCGCATCGTGTGTGCGGGCCTGCGAGGAGGGCATGAACGTCACGACGACGAGCCCGCTCATCGAGCGGCAACGTCGTACCCTGATCGCCCTGCTGCTCGCCGAGCACCCCACGCCCTGCCGCAAGGAGCAGACCACCGCCGACTGTGCGCTGGAGGCGCTGGGGCGGCGCTACGGTCTGCTCGACTCGGCGAGCGGGGGGCGTAAGCCCCCTGATGCTTCCCGTTGGGAGCATCAGGGGGCTTACGCCCCCCGCTCGCCTGACCTTTCGTCGCCGGTCATCGCCGTCGATCACCAGGCGTGCATTCTCTGCGATCGCTGCATCCGCGCCTGCGACGACATCCAGTCCAACGAGGTCATCGGCCGCAGTGCCAGGGGCCACGCCACGCACATCGCCTTCGACCTCGACCAGCCGATGGGCTCCAGTACCTGCGTTTCCTGCGGCGAATGCGTCGCGGTATGTCCGACCGGCGCACTGACGAACACGCCGCTCTCGCTGCCGCTCGTGCCGCGCTCGCAGACCACCGCTGTCGATAGCGTCTGTCCGTACTGCGGCGTGGGCTGCGCTCTGACCTATCACGTCAAGGACAATCACATCCTCTGGGCCGAGGGCCGCGATAGTCCGGGCAATCAGGGCCGCCTTTGTGTCAAGGGTCGCTATGGTTGGGACTACACCCTCCATGCACAACGCCTCACACGTCCCCTGGTTCGCCGCTCCGAGTATTATCCCAAGGGGCCATTGTCCAGCGCCGTGCGCGGTGAGAGCGGTAGGGGCGCCGGCGGCATCGTCGATTACGCCGAGGTGATGCCGGCCTTCCGGGAGGCATCGTGGGACGAAGCCTTGGACCTCATCGCTCGCCGCCTCGACGCGATCAAGCGGGCGCACGGGCCGGGAGCATTGGCCGGTTTCGGCTCTGCAAAGTGTTCTAATGAGGAAGCCTATCTCTTCCAAAAGCTGATGCGAGCGGCACTCGGCACGAACAACGTCGATCACTGCACGCGACTCTGTCACGCCTCGTCGGTAGCGGCGCTGCTGGAGGGTATCGGTTCCGGAGCGGTTACTGACGTCTTCGGCGACGCCCGCCTCGCCGACCTGCTCCTCCTAACGGGGACAAATACCACCGCGAATCACCCGGTTGCCGCCACCTTCTTCAAGGAGGCTGCCAAGCGGGGCACGAAGCTGATCGTGATCGACCCGCGGCGGCCGGCCATTGCCGATCACGCCGACTGGTACATCCGCCTCCATCCCGGCACCGACGTCGCCTTCTACAACGCCGTCATGCATGTGTTGGTCCGCGACGGCCGTTTCGACGCCGCGTTCGTGCGCGACCGCACCGACAACTTCGACGCCCTGCGCGACCTTGTGGCGGGCTACTCGCCCGAGCGCGCCGCACCGATTTGCGGCATCAGTCCCGGCATTATCGAGGAGGTCGCCACGGCCATCGGTGACGCCCGCCGCATGATGATCTTCTGGGGCATGGGCATCAGCCAGCACACCCACGGCACCGACAACGCTCGCTGTCTGATCGCTCTCTGTCTGCTGACGGGCAACGTCGGCCGGGCGGGCACCGGGCTGCACCCGTTGCGCGGCCAGAACAACGTGCAAGGAGCTTCCGACGCCGGCCTCATTCCGATGGTCTACCCCGATTACCAGCCGGTCGGGAACGAGGGCGTGCGGCACAAGTTCGAGGCGGCCTGGGGCGTGTCGCTCGATCCAAAACCTGGCCTGACCGTGGTGGAAATCATGGCCGCTGCGCTCGCCGGGCGGATCAAGGGCATGTTCATGATGGGCGAGAACCCGTTCCTGTCCGACCCGAACATCAACAAGGTCCGCAAGGCCCTCTCCGCCCTGGAGTTCCTTGCGGTGCAGGACATCTTTCTCACCGAAACCGCCGAGTTCGCCGACGTGGTGCTGCCGGCGG
Source organism: Gemmataceae bacterium (assembly GCA_035637055.1). Lineage (GTDB taxonomy): Bacteria > Planctomycetota > Planctomycetia > Gemmatales > Gemmataceae > DASPXY01. The sequence goes on from DASPXY010000443.1 coordinate 4,577, forward strand.
CGGCGTTCCTCGAGAAGATGGGGACGTACACCAACACCGACCGCCGCGTGCAGATCGGCCGCCAGGCCCTGACGCCGCCCGGCGAAGCGCGGCCCGACTGGCAGGTGCTGTGCGACCTGGCGACGCGCCTCGGCTACCCGATGCATTACGCCGCGCCCGAGGAGGTGTTCGCCGAGTTCGCCGGCCTGACGGAGAACTA
>DASPXY010000444.1:0-6300 GCA_035637055.1 Gemmataceae bacterium
CGGGGGCGGTGGCGGCGGTGGCGGCGGTGGTCGGAGTGGTGGCGGCGGTCGGCGTTATTGACCTCCCCCACCGGGGTTCGCCCACCCACCTCGACACGAGTGTCTTGGGGCATGACGCGACGTGGGGCGTGAACTAATTGCTCCACGTTCGCAGGGCTGGCAGTGTGCCAACTCCGCGATGTCAACGCCGATGGACTTCTGGACTTGGCGGTGTATTTTGACACCGACTTGACGGGTTTGGCCACCAGCGACACGAGCGCTACCCTGAAATGAATGCTGCTGGACGGCACGCCCTTCCAGGGTTCCAGGGCCGTCCGGGTCGTGGCTCGGTCGAGAATGGACTCCACCCGATCCGCTCGCCGTGTGCTTCCCGCGGGCGCTCGGGATGGAGAATCGGCATCAGGGACGACCACCCAACAGGAGTCTTACCATGAAGCAGTGGACCTGGTTCGCCGTCGTGCTCTTAGCTCCGCTCGTCGTCAGCGCCGAACCTCCGCGCGACGAGAAACCGGCACCCAAGGTTGCCATCACGGCCGACATGCTCCAGGCGGCCGAGGGCAACAACCAGTTCGCTCTCGAACTGTACGAGCGCCTGCGCGCCGAGCCAGGCAACCTGTTCTTCTCGCCGTACAGCGTCTCGACGGCCCTCGCCATGACCCAGGTTGGGGCCAGGGGTGAGACCGCGGCGCAAATGGCGAAAACGCTACACTTCACGTTGGACTCGAAGCGGTTGCACCCGGCCTTTCGCGACCTGATGCAGCTGCACCGCGGCGGCAAGGGCACCTACCAGTTGAGCGTGGCCAACGCCCTGTGGGGCCAGAAGGACTTCGGCTTCCTTCCCGACTTCCTCAACGCGACGAAGGCCAATTACGGCGCCGGTCTGCACGAAGTGGATTTCCGCAAGGCGACCGAGCAAGCCCGCAGGACGATCAACGCGTGGGTCGAGCAGCAAACGCAGAACAAGATCAAGGATCTACTCCAGGCTGGCGACATCACGCCCGACAGCCGCCTCGTCCTGACCAACGCCATCTATTTCAAGGGCGCCTGGCGCGATCCCTTCCGCAAGACGGCAACGTACGACGAGCCGTTCCACGTCACGGCCGCGCGCAAGGTCCAGGTGCCAATGATGCACCAGAAGAAAAATTGCGGCTACCTGGAACGCGACACGTTCCAGGCCATCGCGCTGCCGTACGAGCCTGGCGACCTGGCCATGATCGTGCTGTTGCCGAAGAAAGTGGATGGCCTGGCCGAGTTCGAGAAGACGCTGACCGCGGCGAAGTTGAAGGATTGGCTGTCGGCGATGAGCGGCAGCGAGGTCATCATCACGCTGCCGAAGTTCAAGGTGACGCGCCGGGTGCAGCTGGCCGAGACGCTGGCGGCAATGGGGATGCCGCTCCCGTTCGACGCGGGCAAGGCGGATTTCAGCGGCATCAGCGGCAGCAGCGACCGGCTGTACATCGCGCGCGTGATTCACAAGGCCTTCGTGGATGTGAACGAAGAAGGGACCGAGGCAGCCGCCGCCACGGCGATCGATGTCCCCAAGGAGGCGGCCGGCAAGGGGGAGCGACCGCAGCCGCGCGTCTTCCGCGCCGATCACCCGTTCGTGTACGTGATCCGCGACAACCGCTCGGGCAGCATCCTCCTCATCGGGCGGCTGAGCGATCCGAAGTCCTGATACACAGTCCGGGGAGCCCGAAGCGCCGGCGAGCACGGTCCTCGCTGGCGCTTCTCCCACAGAGCCGGGACAATTCACAGACCTCTTCGTCACGCGAGGAGCCCACCTCGGCGCGGAGCGAGGACCGACGGGGCCGATGGAGTGAGCGGTTACACGGCCTGGACCCTGGGTAGGCCAGCCAGGTCGTGCTGTTTTTCCATCCGGCATTCCGCGAACTTGCCAACCTGATCCGCGACTTCCTTCCCCAGCAGCAACTCCAGGCCGTGGACAAGTTGCTTGTCCTGGTGAGTCCAGACGACGGCGTCGTGGTTCAATTGCAGGATTCTGGCGTATTCCTGGTCCGTCACGTTCAGGACGCACTGTGACCTGGCCGGTGGTTCGTCGGCGGTTGCCAGCTCAGCGCCCGCGCTGATCGCTTGTGTCGCTTGCTCCTCGGCTTCCTTGAGCGGGATGGCAAATTCCGGGTCGGGGGTGGTGCCCATCGTATGTTTCATGGCTGTTTCTCCTGGGGCGACAAGATGCACCACGCAAACCCCATGCCTGCCGCAGGGTAATTGGCTGATCCTTCGTAATTCCCGCGGAACGGAACGACTCGGGCTGAGGAGACCACGAGCCAGGTTGTGGTCGGAGAAGTGGATCGAGCGATGCTGTGTCGAAAACCCCTCCCCCCAACCCCCTCCCCGCAACGGAGAGGGGGAGAAGAAGAGACGTCGTCTTGCTTGCTCCCCCTCTCCGTTGCGGGGAGGGGGTTGGGGGGAGGGGTTTTCGACAGAGCAACCGAGCGAGGATTGGTGTCCGGTTTTCTGCGGGTTTGGCGATGAACCAGGTAGAAGGGAACCAACCCTCAACCACCTGGAGATGAAGATGAAACGCTTGTTGCTTACCTGTTATCTTACGTTCCTGGCTCTGGCGCTTGGCGGAACGTCGCAGGGCGCTACCCCGAAGACCACCCCCACCAAACACTCCCCGAGCGGTCCTGCGTCCGGCAAGCACGGGCCTGCAGGGCCTGGCCACGCGGGGCAGACCAAGGCGTACCACCAGACCCACGGCGTGCGGACGGCGCGGGGCTGGCATTTCCCTGGCAGGCACCACCACCACTGGTCGCACCGCGTCTGGAATGAACGCTTCCGCCGCTATCACTATTTCGAGCCGACCTTGCGAGTCTTCTACTATTACGATCCTCAACAGGATGGCTTCTACCCGGTAACGGAGTAACCGCACGATCGCCCCAGGCAAGCCCCGGTGGTCGCGTTCAGGCGCACCGGGGCTTGCTCTTTTCACTGGCACCGCCAGCGCTCTGGAGGTGATTGCGGCCGGCGACGCGCGCAGAGATCGAGCCGAGTTGGCGCCGAAGGTGTCGCGACCGCTCACCGGCTTGCGAGGAGAAGCTCTGAGCAGCCACCTTGCCCGTAGCCGGCAGGGCAGGCGCGGCCCCCTGCTTGACTCCCGTATCGTCCTTGGCGCCGGCGGCGACCCAGGCGCGCAGCAGGGCCATCTCCGCCTGCCCCGGTTGGAGTTTGATCTTCGTTGGCGGCATGATCGGCCTGGACTTTTTCTCGGTCGTGAGCACAAGGCTGCTCTTGTCGGGGTTTCCGGGCACCACGACGGGCCAGCCCTTCCTGTTGCCGCGCAGCATCGTCTGATAGGTGTCGAGGTTCACTCCCGCCTTGGCTTTTTTGGCAGTGTGGCACTCGATGCAATACTTGGCGAGAAAGGGACGGATGTCCTGGGTGTAACTCGGGGCGGGTTGTTGCGCCGACGCCCCGGGCACCATCACCAATCCGACCACGACACTGAGCAGAATACGACGATCCGGTTTCATGGCTCCCTTCAGGTATGCAGGGTGGTGGGTGGCGGGTGGTGGGTGGTGGGAGAAGACAAAGAAGCCGCTTCTTCTCCCGCCACCCGCCGCCCGTCACCCGCCACGCGTTGTCAACGGTTGAACAGGAACTCGCGCCCTGTCAGCACCGCCCAAAAGAGATCCTCGAACATTTCGCGGCGGGTCGTCTGACCGTCGCGCGCCGCCTCCGTCATCAACTTAATGAAACGTCCCAGCTCCGTTTTCGTTGGCTCGCGGCACAGGGCGAGCAGGAAAATCCGCCGCACGGCCTCCTCGTCGCCGGCCATCTCCTTCACCCACTGCTCGACGCGCGACGTCTTCGCCCGCAACTGCTCGTTGAGCGTCTTACCGTTGTTCAGGTGCAGTGCCTGGCCGACCGTCGCATCTTGTTGACGCTCACACGAGCAGGGCTGGCTGCGCTCGGGGCGGCCGAAGGAGTCGAGAAACTGCGAAATCACGAGAGCGTCGGGCAATTGGAGCGCGCGCGTCCCTGGCGGGTAGGCGGTCGTCGCCGCCGTGCCGCCAGAACTGCCGACCTGCAACTGGTTGAACACCACCGGCACGCCGGTTACCTGCGAATAGGCGTCGAGGACCACCTCCGCCGGGAGTCGCCGAATCAGGTAACGCGCGTAGAACCGATCATCGGTGGCATTGCCCGGCGCCGGCAGCGAGCTGCGCTGATAGGCCGCCGAGTTCATGATGGTACGGATCAGGTGCTTGACATCGTAGCGATGCTCGATGAAGTCCTTGGCCAGTGCGTCGAGGAGTTCGGCATTGCTCGGCGGGTTCGTCTGCCGCAGGTCATCCTCGGCCTCGACTAGCCCGCGGCCCAGGAAATTCCGCCACACACGGTTGACCAACGCCCGCGCGAAATACGGATTCTCACGAGCCGTCAACCAGTCGGCGAAGTATTGGCGGCGATCAATGGCACTGGTCTCGGCCAGCGGTTTGCCGTCGAGTGGTGTGGGCGGCATCGCGACGCCGCGGCGCAGGTGCAGCGCTTCGCCCTCCGGCAGCGATTGCACCGTCACCTCACCAGGTCGATCACCGTTCTTGATGCCAACACGCGCAAACAGGCTCGCCAAACTCCAGTATTGGTCCTGAGTCCACTTCTCCAGTGGATGGTTGTGGCAGCGGCAGCAGGTGACCGACATGCCCAGGAACGTCACCGCGGTCGTCTCGGTTAGATCGGTGACGTCCTTGTGTAGCACGAAATAGTTGGCGGAACCGTGCTGCAGGTTGCTACCGCGTGCTGTCAGGATCTCGCGGGCGAAGCGGTCCCACGGCCTGTTGTCGGCGACGCTCTGCCGCACGAACTGATAGAAAGCCCACATTGCGGGTTGCTGAAGTCGCCTACTGGAGATGAGCAGTAGATCGGACCATTTGTAGGCCCAGTAATCGACGAACTCGGAGCGCTCGAGCAGTGCGTCGATCAGCTTCGCTCGCTTGTCGGGGGCAGGGTCGGCGAGGAATTTCGCGACCTCCGCCGGCGCCGGCAGAATCCCCGCGGCGTCGAGGTACGCACGGCGGATGAACTCGTTGTCGGTGCATTGTCCCGACGGCGGGATGCGCAGGGCCTGCAGTTTCTTCAGCACCAGTTCGTCGATGAAGTTGTGCCGCGGCGACTTGGCGAAGACCGCCGGAGCGACGGTATTCGGCAGCGGTGAGGCGATGCGGCAGGACGCGACGAGGTTGGAGAACAAGACGCTGATCGCCGCCTCGCCGTGGCCTGCGACCGTAACCTTGCCGTCCTCATCGACGGTCGCGACGAGATCCTCGCTGCTGCTGAACTTGGCCCAGCGCGTCACGTCCTCGGCACGGCCGTCGCTGTACCAGGCGCGCACGATCACTTGCAGTGTGTCCTTCGGCCGCAGCACCGCCTCGGGCGGGAACACTTCCAGGCGCTGAATACGCACGTCCTTCGCGCTCGGCCCCGGCGCCCCCGAGGCGATCCAGTCGGCGAGCAAGCGATATTCGGGAGTGTCTATCTCCAGTTTGAGGCCGCCGCCGTGCGGTGTCGCGAGAGTCGGCTTGCGTAGCATCAGGCTGTGGCCCGGTTCGAGGCGATTGACGCGACGGCCAAGCGCTTGTCGGGTCAGGACAAAATGATCGTCAGCAGGGGCGTAGCCGCGCAGCGACAGTTTCAGGCCTCCCTTGCCGGCGAGGGCGCCGTGGCAGGCTCCGGAGTTGCAGCCGAGCCGCGTGAGCACCGGGATGACGTGATTGCGGAAGTCCGGGGTGAAGGGCTGTTTGGTGCCGGTGACGCGGACCGTCGCCGTCGCCTGGCGCTTGCCCGCGGTCGCGGTGATGACCGTCTCACCATCGCCCGCGGCGAACACGGTGCCATCGGCTTCCACCTTGGCGACGGCGGGGTTCGACGAGGTGAATTTGGACTTCTCCGTCAGGTCGCCGTCGATCTTGCCGCCGGTTTCCGACAGAACGAGCAGGCGCTGGCTGGCGTGTGGTCCGGTCAGGGCGACCTCACCGGGTAGGAGGATCAACTCGGCCGACGCGCCACGAGCGGGCCAGGTGAGGAGCAACGCGCCAGTCATCAAGGTTCGGAGCATAGCGTTTCTCGGGGATGCAGGACTCAGCCGTTGATTGCCTCGTACTCGTCCTCGCGGCGTTTTTCCTCCAGGCATTCGATGTAGTCACGCCGTACCGAGGAGTGGAGCTTCTCCTGAAAAGACTCGTCGAGTTCGTGGGCACGGATCAGGTTGACCACATCGGCAAAGTCCTGGTAGCGGCCGGCGGCGAGTTTGAGTTGGATGAGCGTGACAAGCTC
>DASPXY010000445.1:0-3462 GCA_035637055.1 Gemmataceae bacterium
CGGTCACGGCGCCAGCGCGAAGGAGGGCCGCCAGAGCGGCACGCACCACATGGTCCTCCCACCCAAACGGTTTCCCGTCGAACTCGTTCGCGAGGGCCTCGCCCTTGCGCATCTCTTCGGGTTTGTGGTCGGGCCGCCGGAGTCGGTCCACGACGGCCTTCAGCACCGGGCGATCAAGGAGAACCTTGCCACTGGCGTCCATCAGCTGGAGCTTCTCGACGCACTTGGGCCGTGAGGTTTTCCACTTGAGGATCTCGGCCAGGTCGGCATCGACGACGACTGCCGACCCGGCGTCAAATTCCGTGTAGACCGCCTTGATGGCCTTGTTCGCCGTTTCGGCAAAGACTTCCTCGGCCCCCAGTAGGCCGTGCAAATCTTGCTTGTTGCCGTTCCAGACCAACGTCCCCTGGCCCAGACCCTGGAGGATTTGCGTCGGTAGGCAGCCCCGCTGGTCGTCGTGAGCGAGGTGCTCAACCGTCTGCCGCTGCGTCTCGATCTGTTCCTGCTCCTTGCCGTCCGTGGTATTCAGCCGCGCGTCTTTGAGCGCCTTGCGGACGCGGACGATGCGCTCGACGGTTTCGATCAGTTTGCCAGGATCCTTGATCGACCAGGTCAGCCGCTCGGGGGCGCTGGTGCTGTTCATCAGGGCGGTATCGGCCCAGTGCGGATCCGCCTCGACCGCGGCCGGTGTCAAGATCTGCAAATCCAGGTGGTCGCCCGCGGCCAGGGAAGCCTTGCCGGGTGCGTCAACGAGGGTGACCTTGACCGTGAACTTCCGCTTGCCCAGGGTGCCTGCGTAGTCGTGCTTGAAGAACTTCTTCTTCAAGGCTTTCTCCGCCGACTCCAGAAGCACGCCGAACCGATCAGCGTCGGTAACGTCCTGCTCGGCCACGATCTTCTCGAAGCGGGTTTCGGTTTCCGTGAGGAAGCGGTAACCCAACTCGGGATCGAGCGTGGCGTACTGATGGGGGGCCTCGGTGAGCTTCTTGAGCGCCTCCTTCACACGGGCGGCGTGGGCGTTAGGGTCGGCGCCGAGGCGCGGGTAGAGGACAGCGGCGACAAACTCCTCGGTCACGCGGCCGAACCTCTGGGCCGCCTGTTGGAGCAGCAGCACGGCTTTGGCGACCGAGGCCAGGAAAGGCGCTTCGGGGTCGCCGCTCTGCTGGATCTTGACGATCTGGTCGCGCTGGTTGAGGTGGATCGCCTTCAACTCCTCCTCAAGCACGTCGTAGACGCGATCAAAGGTCGCCAACGTGCCGAGGGCCGCCGCTGCCAGGGTGGGGTTTGCAGGCTCCCCAAAGAGGGCGCGGATGACGATGAGGATAGCCCGCTCGCGATCCCCGGCGACACCACCGGATGGGCCGCTGGAGCGCAACTTGTTCAAGATTTGTTGCAGAAGGACCACGTGGTACGGCAACAGCGGATAGTAACGCTCCAGGTCTGCCGGTTCGGTGTTGGTGAAACGCCCGTTGGGATTTTGCAGGACGTTCGGGAGGCGGACCGCGGTTGATAGCTGGGGCCGGTTTGTGGCGATCAAATCGCGCAGGGGCTGGATGCGCGCGGGGGTGTTCGATTTCCTGAGCAACCGCTCGCAAGCCACGTAGTCGATGTTCGTCTCGCTGAGGCGGAATTTCTCGGGGAAGCGATCCGCGAGGACGCCAATGCCCGACGCTGGGTCGTGGAAGCGACTATCGACATCTTCGGGAGCTTCCTGGCCCGTCACGATCAGAAACACCTTGCCCTGGCCGACCGACTTGACCTGCTGGGCGAGGATCTGCAGTTCGGTGATGCGCTCCATGCTGTTGCCCAGATAGAGGCGAACCTCATCAAGGCAGAGGATCAGCCGGCCCTTGTGCGGATCGACAGCCTTGGCCTCCTCGGCGAGTCGGCGAACGACGGCCTCCTGGGTCGGCAGGTTCTTCTCCGCCAAGCGCACGGCATCCGTCGCCGCGGCCTCTGTCTTGTAGGTCCGAGGCAAGAGCTTGTGCAGCCCCTGGATGAGTAACGGCTGGGCCAAATAATCGTCGTTCTTGATGCCTTCCCATTCCTGGCGGTAACCATCGGCGGCCGTGGTGGAGGTGACGAGTTGGCGGAAATCGTCGAGCCGGTTGTTCTTCCGGAGGAGCCTTTCCAGTTGGGCGATCCACGGGACACTGGAGTAGCCGAGAGAGCGCTCCAACCGGCTGAGGATGATGTAACTGATCGAGGCTTCCTTGGTTTGGCGGTTGCCGCCGCGAGCATATTCGAGCATCTGCACGACCACTGGACGAGCGCTAAGTTGCCCGGTAATCAAGGTCGCCATGTGGGGCACAGTGAAGCGGTCGCACAGAAACTTCGTCGCCTTGATCGGCCGGCCACTCTCGTCGGCAACGTCTGTGTTCCCTAGCAGGTGGGCCTGGACCTTGAGCAAATGGCTTTTGCCCGACCCGAAGAACCCGGTGATCCAGGTGCAGACAGCATCAGGGACCGAGTTGGCGCTGGCCAGGTACTGATGCACGAAGCCACTGGGGGTATCGAACAGCCATGCCTTGACCTCGGGCGGCAAGACGTAGTCACGCAGGTCGCGGTAGAGAGTCTTGGGGTCGTCCGGTTGGATGACCCGTTCAAAGGGTCGGTTCGGCTGGTAGTCCAGGTCGAAGAGGTCGAGAATCGAGGGCATGTCCAGGCACTCCGTCAAGTGTTGTCTTGGGGGGCAACGATCAAGGCCGGGTAGCCGGGGTGAGGCGGGCCGTTGAGCAGACCGAACGAGCGCCCGCGATCCGTCACGCGGCCCGGGCCAAGAACGGCCAACGTAGCCTGGACGCGGCGGCTTTCACAGGCAGCAAGTGTTTGCGAAGTCGTCGTGAAGGGGAAAATCGCCCCCGTGCGAACGATCACAGCGACGTGCGTGCGCCCTTTGCCCTGGAGGGCCTGTTCAGTGCGTTCCGCCAGGTATTCGGGCAAGCGGTTTGCCAGGTTGCGTTGCAGGCGAGCGCTGTCGTCTTCCGAAGAGACGGATTGCCGAAGGAAGCCTTGCTTCCGCAGAAAATCGGCGACAAAGGCCCCCCAGGAGAGAACCTCGAATGTGAGTTGACAAGCCTCGATCCTGGAGCGAGCGTTGTGGACGGCCACAAGGGCGTCGCGCTCCGCCCCTGGGTCGTAGGGGTGGAGGACGAAGGAATTACGCCAGTCGTGGCGTCGCCCCTGGGCGATCTGCACGACCGTGTCGAGGAAGCGTTCCCATGCCTCATTGTCCCAGGACATGATCCACCCACTCTTGCCCGGAAGGGTTGTTTCGGCGGAATTCTATCAGGGCGCCGTTCTGGGAAAAAGTCCACCAGCCGTGGTTGTCCAGGGCGCGTGCAGCGCGCACCGCATCGGCCTCGGTCAACACCAGAAGGCTCAACACTCCGTGCCGGAGGATGGCCCCGCCACTGACGCCGCTGTCCGCCACACCGTGGCACAGGAGGCAGACCGTTTCCT
>DASPXY010000446.1:0-3713 GCA_035637055.1 Gemmataceae bacterium
ACTGATCGTCCTCGTAGACGATGGTCGCCGGGATCTTGCGGTCGATAATCTTCTGAAAGATGTTGTCGCTCATCATGATCGTCATTCCTCCTACGCGGACAGCCTCACGCCAGGAACTGCCAACAACGCAAAGGCCCTGCGAGCATAACTCCCGCTTATGAACCTTTTCGACCCTATAAGATGCTGTCGGGGGCGCGTTCCGCTCGCCCCCGGAGTACAATCCCAGTGGTGAGAGACTGCGTTCAGGCCAATCACCTGGAACAGTCTTGCCCCTGGGGTTGCGGCAACCTCCCCAGGGGTTTTTCTTGCGCCGCACGGCGGGGCCATGAAAACAGCCCACAAGCTGCAACTCCCACACCTGGAAACGTTCGCAGAGGCCGCTGAGCGGACCAGTTTCACCGCAGCCGGCAAGGCCCTCGACTTGACCCAGGCCGCCGTCAGCCAGCGTATCCAGGCCCTGGAGCAGTTTTTGGGGGTGCCCCTCTTCGAGCGCCAGGGGGGCCGCGTCCTCTTGACCGAGGCCGGCCACCGCCTCTACGACTATACCCAGCGCATTCTTGCCCTGCACCGCCAGGCTATCGAAGAATTGACGGGCCGCCAGACCGCGCTCGCGGGCGAGTTATCGCTGGCTGCCAGTTCCGTACCCGGGGAACATCTGTTGCCAACCCTTCTCGCCAGGTTTCGCGAATGCTCGCCGCACATTCAGGTCCGGGCAACCGTCGCCGACAGCCGGCAAGTGCTGCGGCAAGTTGAGCAGGGCGAGGCGCATCTTGGGCTCGTCGGCGGCAAGGCGGATTCGCCGCACCTCGAGTTCCGCACCTTCGGCAGTGACGAACTGGCCGTGATTGTACCGGCAGGCCACGCCTGGGCCCGGCGCAAACGAGTACCCCTTGACCAGTTCTGTGAGCAGCCTTTGATTCTGCGCGAGGCCGGTTCCGGTTCGCGCTGGTGCCTGGAGCAGGCGCTGGCGAAGGCCGGCAAGTCGCTCGGCGACCTGCACGTCGCCCTCGAACTCGGCAGCAACGAGGCGATCAAGGAAGCGGTGCTGCGCGGGCTCGGCCTGGCCGTCCTGTCCACGCACGTCGTGCAGAAGGAGTTGCAGACAGGACAGCTCCACAGCGTCCAGGTCACGGGGCTGGCCCTTGTGCGCGAGATGTTCGCCGTCTGGGATCGGCGGCGTGCTCTCCCCATTCCGGCCCGTCGCTTCCTCGACCTTCTGGAATCCCCGACGGAAGGTGACAAGGTGACAAGGTGACGGGCCGTTGATTCCGGTCACCTTGTCACCTTGTCACTTCGGCTTCGCGGGCGCCTCGCCGGACTGCCGGACGTGTTTGACCATCTCGTTACAAACCCGAGCGCATTCATGACAAACGAGGGCGCAGGCGTTCATCTCCTGATCGGCGTGCTTCCCGCACTCGGCAGCGCACGCCAGGCAAGCCCTGGCACAGGTTTCACAGGTGATGGCGGCCAGTTCGCTCTGGCGGGCGGCGAGTTTGCTGGCGACCGCGCAAAGCTCAGCACAATCAGCGCTGAGATGCATTCCACGCACGTGCTCCTTTTTGCCAGCGGCAACCAGGTGAGCGCAATGCCGGAAGTTTGCCTCGCAGCGCACCATGCAGTCAGCGCAGATCTTCGCGCAGTGCTGGAAATGCTTGTCGTGCTTGTGCGGCGTGACGGCGGGTTGCTTGCCTGTTGGCTGATCCTGTCCACGAGCCATCAGACCGAGCAATGCCGTCAAGCCGAGGACAACCGCAAAAGCACCAGCCAGTCGAAGGTGTCGCATGAGAGCCTCTCTGAGTTGGGACAAGGATGCGCGGCCCTGCCACGGAGCCGCATGCTCGTTTTCAAGTCTCCTTACGCATCTTGCGTGCCGTGGATGGAATCTCCGGCGGCATGGCACTTGCACGAAGAAAGTAAGTACCGCTTGGCTCGCGGCAGCGCAGTACCAAGGCGCTCCGAGGAGGGAATGATCATGCGCACATTCCTGGCGATGGCACCGTTTTTCGAGCCGGGAATGCCTCCCGAGCCGGAACCGCAGCCGCCTGTGCCAGGCCCGGACTTCCCGCCCGAGCCGGAGCCACTCCCTCCGCCGGGAGAGCCGCCACCGCCTCGGCCTGGTCAACCCATTCCGTGACCCGTTGTCCCACGGAGAGGATTCACAGATCGGAGGATCTTTATGTATACGGACCCAAGCCCGCCGGGACGGCGGGAAATGATAACGTCAATCGCCCTGGCGATTCTCTTCGGAGGAGGGATCTTTCTGTTCGCCCTGTTGATCCTTGGCGAGTTCCTGATCGCCGCGCTGGCGGCGGTGGGGGCAATCGCTCTGGTCGGCAGTCTGCATTACTTCATCTGGGGTCGATCGCTGGCGGGCAACTCGGACGCGAGCGGCTTCTCGCCACAGAACGGCATGCCCGAGCGTTGGCCGCGATAGACATGAGCTGGCGAGTGTTCTGGAGAAAACTCCCGGAGCGCGGCGTCTCGCCCGCTTCTTCGCGGGCTCCGATGCGGGCGAGACGCCCGCGCTCCGAGGTCAGCCTTCGAGGATACCCTCCTCACGCAGCGCTGCGAGGGCGCTGTGGAGTGTTTGCTCCTGAGTGCCGCCGCTGGAAATGACGTGGAGGAACCGCTGGGTCAGCGGCCCGGGCGACTGCCAACTCACCCGGGCCTCCTGATAGACGTTCCAGTCGGCGTCGGAGGCATCGCCCTGGCGGCGGGCGAGCCGGCTGCGAACGGTTTCCGGATCCGCCTGGCAAACCAGCAAGGTCGTGCGGACGCCCCAGCTTACCGCCGCTTGCAGGAAAGCCAGCCGCCGCCGCTCCTCGCGGAAATTGGCGTCGAGCAGCATGCGCCCGCCTTCGACTACAATCGCCTCGGCCCGCCGCAGGCACTCGGCGTAGGTGCGATCACCCCATTCCGGGGTATAAATATCCTCATCATCCGATCCAGCGGCCAACTCCTTGCGGACAACGTCGGAGCGCAAGACGGTGAAGTTCCCCGGCTCGGCCAGCCCCCGGGCCAGGGTGGACTTGCCGCTGCCGGGCAGGCCGGCGACGAGCACCAGGCAAGGCCGTCGCTCGGGCTGCTCCAGTTCCCCGAGCGCGAGCAGCCAGTGCGCGCGAGCTGAGGCGAGAGCAGCGTTTTTCTCCTCTGCCGGCACTTCTGCCTCGGCCCGTTTGATGCCCTCGACCTTGCCACGCACCGCCGCCCGATAGGCCGTGTAGAACGGCAAGAGCGCCGGACCCTCCTCGTCGCCGGAGGCGCGGAAGTAGCTCTCGGCGAAGAGACGGGTGAACTGGCGGTGACCATGATAGGCGAAATCCATGACCAGGAACGCCATGTCCGCGACCGGGTCGGCGAAGCGGAAGCGCTCGTTGAATTCGATGCAGTCAATGAGGACGAGATCCTCCGGCGGGGGCCGGTCGGGGAAGAGATAGACGTGGTCGAGGTGCAGATCGCCGTGGGTGTCGCGCGGCACGCCGCGCTGGGCGCGCGCCTCGATGCAGGGCAGCAAACGCTCCAGCCATTCGGCCGTCAGTGTCCGCAGACGGCCGAGCAGCGCCGGCGGCAGCACGGCGCTGGCCTGATCGAGGTTGTCGCGGGCATTGCGGGCGACGACCTCGAAACTGCCGAAGGCGGCGACATGCGGCCCACCTTCCGCGACGGCGTGGAACGCGGCCACGCGCCGCGCCAGTGCCTCGACGACGGCCGGC
>DASPXY010000447.1:0-5359 GCA_035637055.1 Gemmataceae bacterium
ATTGGCGATACGCCTCAATGCGCTCGGCACACGTCCCGGTATCTTCCCAGATGTACGTAGGCAGTTTGTCTTCGTCGAACGGCAGCGTCGTTCCCTTCTTCGCGCTGATCACGACCCGTCGGCGGCGCGCCAGCGCGTACCCGAGTTCCATCATGCAGTTCGGCCGGACGCCCGTGAGGTCGATAACGACAAGACCGGCCCGGTGTACAGCCTCAAAAATCTCGACGTTGATAAACGCTGCTTGAGGGCTGTCACGCCCCATCTCGCGGGGGGTGAACCCGCGTTCGATGACGACCGGGTCGACAACCTCGCGGAAGAATCGTTCGACGGCGGGGTGGTCGACGTGGCTCACGTCGAGCAGCCGAACATAGAAGGCGGGCCGCGGTCGCAAGTCGGTTAGCAGGCTGGCTGCCTGGCGAGCCAAGGTGTCGGTGTTGGTGTCAGCTCGTAGGCGCAGGGCCGAAATGCGCGCCGCTGCGCTACCAGCCCCGTCGCGAAGGCGGAGGAATTCATCCGGGTCGGCGATTGCCCGCCCGTGCAAGAAGCGGCTGCCGCCGTTGCCGTCCTGGCAGTACGCGCCAAGTTCAGCGTGGATGGGAACGACCGGCTTGCCCTCGTCGTGGTACAGCTCAGCGAGATGCTCGGCGCCGGCGCCGCCGCCGAGGACAAGGAGGATGTCACCGCGGAGCACCTGGCGTTCGCGGATGATCCCAGCCATGCGCCAGCCAGGTGGTGCGACCACGAGGTGGAAATCTGACCGTCGGCAGCACTTCTCCCAGGTTTCTGCTCGGTCAGGGGGCACCTTGTCCAGCCCGCGCTGACTCGCGACGATCACGAAGCGCTCAAGACGCAGCTTTGGCCATCCGGGCGCTGGGTCGGGCGCGTCGGCGACGACCTCAAGGGCCGTCCAATCGAACACGCAGGGTTGCCCTGCCTCGTTGCGAGGCTCGCCGCCGGCACCCAGAATGAGGCCGCCCCCTTGTGCGATCGTCTCGGCGACGAGTGCGCGGACGAAGGAATGGGCTGCCGCGATGAGGCCTTCGTCGCTGCCTGCGGCGGCACTGCCCGTGATGTGGACATGGAGCCCGCGCACTATTCCTCGCTTTCGCGCATGACCGGAGATGGCTCAAGCTCGGCGGCGGCGATGATGAGATCGTCAACTGCCAGCGCGCGCTCGGGGTAGGCGCGCGCGATCGCGGCCGGTAGGAGCCGCGTCTGGATGTCGGAGAACGTGAAGCTCGGGCGGCTGTCGTGCGCCCCTGTGATTGCTGCGAGTTCGTCGATCAATTGCGGGGTGACGTCGACGTCGGCCAGCGTCGCCGCGAACAACTCGCGCCGCTCCTGTTCATCTGGACGCTGGAATTCATCGATCAGCGCCGCCCGCCGCAGGATAGCTGGGTCGAGTGCCGTATATCGATTGGTGCAGAGAAAGATCAGGAGACGGCCGCTGAGCTGACGCGCGTCATCGATCTTCTGGATCAGCGTGTTGACGCCGACCCGATCTTCGTGGTGGGCACGCTCCGCGCTGCGGTTGAAGGCGAGGGCGTCCCCCTCGTCGATGATCAGCGCGACGAAGCGCCTGCGTCCAGCGAGAGTGACAGCCTCGGTGAATGCGTCGCTGATCAGCGTGCTCATCTCGCCGACGTGGCCGATGCCCCGGACGCGTGTCGACAGCCTGAGAAGAAACCCGTCGGTGTCGAGTTTCCGCGCCAGTGCGTCAGCGGCGGCGTCAGCGGTCGCCGTCTTGCCCGTCCCGACATCGCCATGGAAGACGATGAGCGGATACCGGTCGCCAAGGGCGGCGACCAGGCTCTCGCCGCCACCATGAGAGCGCTTGGCCCAGCGCTTGACACCCTCAACGTCGGTCAGGAGCCGCATCTGCCCGCTCAGGCGTTCGAACCGGCGTGCGAACCCTATGAGCCGTCCCGCCTGTGCGCGCAGCGCTTCGTCAGGGAGTTCCCGGCGAGACTCGAACGCGCTGTCTGTGGTGAGGCTCATGTGGAGTACCGCGTCCTTTCCATTCCATAGGCGCGGCTCGCGTAGCGGCGGTCGGCCGAACTCGTCATCGCTCCGTAGCTGCCATCGAAGTCGCTGACACCCCAGCCCGGCATGTGGACGGATGCGAACGCATCGCGCTTGGCCTGCGTCAGCGCACGCCAATTCGCGCTGAAGAAGATGATCAGCTGCAAGCTGTCGTCGGCGTGATTCTGCCAGTAGAGGTCGCCGGGGCGATCGGACGACCAGCCGGAGGCGCCGGTCGAGACGCGGTAGACGGCTGCATAGCGGACGGCGCCGGCCGAAGTCTTCAGCTGCAGGTGGACCTCCTGCAAGTACTGGTCCTCGGCGAGCGCCTCGATCTGCTCGATCGTCTTGGCGACAAACGCCGACGTGTGTAGCCCGGTCCACTCTGCAGCGATCTTGTAATCGGCCGCGAACGATGCATAGACACGGCGGATGTCGTCACGGTTGAAGGTCTGCGTCAGGGTTATGGTCATCGCACTCAGTCGATCGAGAAGTTGTTGCCGAACAGTTCTTTCCAGGCCGGGACCGTCTCGCCTTTGCCGGGAAGCCCCTGCGCCCAGGTGATGGTCTCGTATGCCTGACGGGCTGCCTTGACGAGTGCGTCGCGCTCGCCCGGCTGGACACGCGCGGCGACGTTGTTGCCGCTGTAGGCGGGATCGACGATCACAACCGGGTCGCTGAAACATGACGAGTCGGCGCCGTCAAAGGCGACGCCCGAGGCCAGGTCGCGCATCACGAACAGGAACAAGCGGCGTATGCCCTCCTCAAGCCCGGTAGCCGGGCCGTTGTGGTCAACGAGGTAGCTGAGAAGAAGCTCGAGGTGAAACGACTGGATGCCGTCGAGTTCCTGCCAATGGCGCCAGCGCTTCGCCATCCGCAAGGTCGGGGCGAGCAGCGGGTCGCGGCCAGAGTGGTTGCGGTAGTGGTCGATATGCACCTTCACGCTTGTCTTGACCCGGTCGCCCGAACGTGAGTACTGGAGCCCATAGTTCGCGTCGGAGTCGAGCGACACGATCGGAACAAGGTCGACTTCCAGCCCCGTTCCCTTGAAGACGATGCCGAAGACGCGCGCACCCTCCTCGAAGTCGTCCGCGCTCTTCTGCGGGTACGCGGCCACCAGCAACTTCTTGATCAGCTGCTGCAGTCCGGCGATGTCGAAGGTCGAGGTGTCGTCGACGCCGAAGTAGACACCCACGTCGGCGTCCACCGGCTTCCCCGCGCGCGGCCGGTTGCTTGTCCCCTTTTCAAGCGAGCCGGCCCGGCGGAACTTCTGGATCCGGTACGAGCCATCCTGGGCTAGGACGGACTCCAGTTTCTCAAGGAGTCGGTTGACCTGCTGGCGGTACTCGTTGCGCTCGTCGCCTGGCAGCGCGAGCTTGCTGGCAACGTAGTTGCCGAGTTCCCTGTCGCTGAGCTTCACCGCACGCCCTTCCAGACGAAGAGACGGTTGAAGATATCCGCCTGTTCGACAGCATCATCGAGTGCGTTATGAGTGTGCGGCCGCCGTGAGGTCAGCCCAGGCGGCAGGTCATCGCGGCCGGCCTTATCAAGGGTGACGTGGGCCTTCTGCTGGTACATCGTCTTCATGTCGAGAGCCCTGGAGAAGCCGAACGGCGACTCGTCGGCGAAGTGCACGAAGTACCAGTGCAAGAACATCCAGTCGAAGACGACTGGGTATCCGACCAGTACCGGTCGCGCATCGGTGGCCTCCGCGGCGACCCAGTGAGCCGCCTCGCGCATCGCTGCGCTGGGCTCGGTGCCCTCGCGCATCAGCGCCTCCCGGTCGAGGCCAGCGACGGCCAGCGCCTTCCGGTCGAACTCTTCGGAGATCGGCCGCAGTTCGCGATAAAAGGTCGCCGCCGCAGGCTCACGTGTCCGGAAGTTGTTGCCATCGAAGGTTGCCGCGACGGAGAGCCCGAAGGCGAGCATCGAGTATCGGCCGGGTATCGGCCCGTCGGCCTCGATGTCGGCGGAGATGTAGATATCGGTCACCTGGACGTCTACCACCTATCGAACGTGTGCTCTCGTCACAGCGGGGATGACGCAGCGGCGACGAGATCGCCGCAGGCCCAGCGCCTGGGCTTGATGCTCTTTGCGTGACGAAAGCACAGGAACTTGCGTCCAGGCTTGAAATTTTGACGGTCTCATGCTCTCATACTTCACCTGGACTCGGCAACTGGGTGATGGAGTGTCGCCCGACCCCGCATGACCCACATGTCAGTATCCAGGCATGGCGGAATCTGACCTCAATGTGGTATGGAGCAGGTGTTGCATCTGGAATATGTCCCTATGCTTGATTTGAGTGCTTATGAGTGAGGGTCGGGCTTGGTCCAGGCGCTATCCGACGGCCCAGCAGAAGGAGGCAGCCGACGACCGGGAGTCCGCGCCTGCCGCCGACCTGCAGGGGGCAGCAGCCGCTAGCGCGCTGTTCTCGGCCCGGCGTCTGCGCCTGGCACGGGAGGCGCGTGGGCTGACTCAGACAGCCGTGGCATCCAGTTCCGGGGTGACCTCCGCCGCCATCAGCCAGTTCGAAAAGGGCGATGCCCGCCCAGCGGCCCAGACGTTGCTGCGCCTGGCCAGGGCACTGGAGTTCCCCGTCCAGTTCTTCGCTGTCGGCGCTGCGCCGTCCAGCCGCGACTCCCGCCCTGCAGACGGGTTCGATGAGACCGGCTACTTCCGCTCGCTGCGCTCGATCAGCGTGACTGACCGGCGCCGGGCGCTCGCGCTGTCCCAACTCGTCCGGGATCTGACTGATCGCCTCAGCGAAGCTGTGAGGCTGCCGGAGACCGACGTACCCCGTTATCCAGTCCTCGTAGACGCAGGTGCCGCAGAGGCCGAAGAGCGCGCGCAAGAGGTCCGCTCGGCATGGGACATTCCGCCAGGGCCGATCCCAGACGTGGTGAATGCGCTGGAGCGCCACGGCATCGTGTGCGCTCGCTACCACGCGGGCACCCACGCTGTTGACGCGTTCAGTGTCCCGTTCCCCGACTGGCCTGTGGTCATACTCGGCGATGACAAGGCGAAACGGGACCGTGAGCGCTTCAGCGCAGCCCACGAACTTGGGCACCTTGTCATGCATGGACCCGAGGACGCGGGGAACAAGCTCATCGAAGATCAGGCGCATCGCTTCGCCGCCGAGTTCTTGATGCCTGCGGACGAGATTTGCCGCGAACTGCCGAGCATGCCCGCATGGAGCGAACTGCTAAGACTCAAACGCCGCTGGGGCGTGTCCATCGGCGCGCTGCTGATGCGGGCCAGGACACTCCAAGTCATGCCCGAGAACACCTACCAGCAGGCCATGCGCTACATGAGCATGCGCGGATGGCGCATTAACGAG
>DASPXY010000448.1:0-3632 GCA_035637055.1 Gemmataceae bacterium
TCGCGTAGCGCATCCAGCGACACGACCGCCCAGTCGGGGAGGTTCGTCCGGATCCAGTGATCTTTCCCCGCCCCCGGCAGACCGGACATCAGCACCACCTCGCTGCGCAAATCTGCGTACGCAGGCGCATCCGGATAGCGGCGCTCGTCGGCGAAGTACAGGAAGCGGGCGTGGTCGGTGGCGAACGGTCGCGGCCCCGAGAAGCAGCCCTGCTCGCGACAATAATCGCAAAAGAGGGCGATATTATCGAGGATACGCTGTCCATCGGAACAGTGCCGGCCGCGGGCGTCGGCCTCCGCCAGCAGGGCGAGGTGGTCGGCTCGTGTGGTCTGGCTGAGGGTAATCGCCCGGCGCAGACAGTCGGCACGCTCCAGCAGGTAAAACGGAACCTGGTGATAGAGCACAAGGTTGGCGACCTGTTCGCGCAGGTGCAGCGGCAGCCCCAGGCGCCAGAGGATGCGCCGCGCCACGATCGCGCCTTTGCGCGAGTGGCCGCGTGAGGTGATGCGGCCGTCCGGCTCGATCATAGTGCAGGCCGGCTTGGCGACATCGTGCAGCAGCGCCGCGGTGTAAACGATTTGGCGTTCTTCTTCGGGCAAGCCGCGCCAGGCCGGCAAGGCCGCGAGCGCCTCGCACACCATGCGCAGATGGATCCAGACGTTGCCCTCCGCGTGGTGATGCGGATCCTGCGGGCAGTCCATCAGGTCGCGGATCCAGGGATGGGCCTGCAGCGCGTCCCAATCCACCGCCCAGAACGGCGGCGCAGGGCACGGGGGAAACGACGCACTCACGCTGGTCCTCCGAAGATGTCCACGCCGTCGGCGAGTTGATTGGGCACGATCGGCCGTTTCAGCCAATGGCTGCCCGAGTTCAGGACGCTCGTGAGAAAATCGGCTCGCACGTACTTGTAACGCTCCACAACGCGGTCGCCTGGCTCCTCCACCTTGATGTACAGCCCTTCCATCAGGTCCGAGCGATCCGTCTCGCGCCAGGCGCGCTCGGTGTCGAGTCCCTTCGAGGCCGCGATTTCGAGCAGCCGCTGCCGCCAGTCCGGCCCCTTGTACAGCGACGGTCCGACCAGGGCAATCAGTTCCTCCAGCGTGCTCGCCAGGCCACTCCACAACACCGGCACCGAAGCGACCTGTAGCCCGCGCAGCAGCTCGCGCCGCCGATCCGTCGAGAGGAAGATGCCCGTTTGCGTGTCGAGGACGTCGAACTCCAGGAAGTAGTGCGGCAAGCGATCGTAGAAAATGGTGTGCTTGGCGTAGAGCCATTCACCGTAGAGAACGTAGCGATCTGTCAGCGCCGCCCGCAGGGCGTCGGCGTGGCAGTGTACCCACTGCTTGAGCAGGTTGAAGTGCTTTTCGCGAGCCCCGCCGGTCAGAAAGTGGCCGCGGCTCTGCAGCTGGAGCTTGCCCTCGGCGTCGAAGGAGAGGCCAGAGTTCGCACCATCATATTTCTCTTCGATGACGAGGAAACGACTTTTCACCTCCCTGAAGGGGGCGCTATCGAGATCCTCATCGCCGGGTTGCAGGCGCGACCCTTCGATGTGGTGCGTGCGCGGGTATTTGTGGATCGGATTCATGACGACACCCTCACCACGGCAACGATATGGTTCAGCACCTGATCGAAGCTCACGCGCGCCGCGCCGGCGTTCGCGAACAGCGAGTGCAGAGTGGGACGGTCGAAGAGGTGGATGTGTTCGGGGTTGTCGTCTGCTTTCGAGGGCACCGAGACGACGACGAAGCGCCGGGCGACCCGCACGGCCTCCGCGATGGCTCGGTGCGGCTCGGGGATGTGTTCCAGGACTTCGAGCAGCGTCACGACATCAACACTGTCGTCGGCCAGGGCGAGGGCGGTCGCGTCCATGCGGGCAGCGGCGAGCCGAGCAATGCCGCCCGCGTTGACGGCGCTGATATCAGCGACGCGCCGATCCTGGCGGTCAATGGCCGTGACGCGCAACCAGGGAAAGGCGTCGAGCAGCGGCCAGAGGAAGGTGCCGCGGCCGCTGCCGACGTCGAGCAGGTCCGCAGGGCCAAGGCCACGCAACACGCCAAGGACTTTACGGACGCGCGGCAGGCTGTCGTTGCGTTTGAACTTGTGCAGGCGCAGGCCGGCATGCAAGCCGAGGCGGATCAGTTCCGCGGCGGAGAGCGCCGGGTCGGGGCTTAGCTTCCCGCGGACGAACGCGGCGGCCAGGTCGAGGTAGTAGCGCCCGGCAAGGTCATCGTCGGGGACGTCGCTCATGGTCCCTCATCCTCCGTGAGTGGCGGTTCGGCCGCTTGCCCATTATCGAGGCGGCCGCGCCTCGCCACAAGTCCGCAGCCTTCTCGACAGCAACAGCGAGACGTAAGGTAAGAGCCGGCGGAGGGGATCGTGGTTCGGCCACTGCGTGAACAGAACCGATGGGAGAGAGCCCTTGGAGGATTTTGTCTATCGCCTGGTTGCTTTCCTCATCACCACTTCCCTCGCGGTCGTGGGGCTCGCCCTGTGCCTTGCGGCAGCCAATCGCGGGGCGCGAATTCACGCCACGGATGCCGGGTTCGTCGCTGGGTTCGGCATCGCGGGGATGCTCGCCGTTGCGGTGCGGGCAGTTCGTGCGGCTCGACGTTCCTCCCAATCCGGGCTTTCGGACGATAGCGACAGGCCGGAAAGCCCGCTTGACCCGTCGCGTAAGATGCGATGATGATCTCACGTGTCGCTGGCAAACTGAAGCAGCAGGCCGACGCAGAGGTGGCAGCGGGACGACTCTGGCGCGCGAAGGAGGTGCTTCGCAACGCCATTACGAGTTACGATGCCGACCTGTTTGAGAGCTACGGCCGGATCCTGCTCCAGATGCAGGATTTGAAGGAGGCGGGAAAGTGGCTTTTCCTGTCGGGCCGACGGCAGCCCGAGTACGGTGAGGCCATTGCCACCTTTCTGGAGTGGTGCGGCTCCCGCGGGGCGCAGAAACTGTACGGCTCCTTTCCGGGCTGTGCGCGCTTGCGATTCGTCCGGGAGTATCCGGAAACTCTGGCAGTCGAACTCCAGGCACTCGGAGTACCGCCGGAGATCCCCTCATCCTGGGGCCCTCGACAGGAGATCCCCCTGCAGGGAAAGACGTTGGTCGGCTGTGTGGTGGTCGTTTGCTTCCTGATCGCGTCGCTGATCGTCGGAGGGGTCGTGATCGTGGGCTGGCTGTGGAGTTGGGTGGGCATAGGCTAACGAGCAGCACGCGAAAGGGAAAGCGAACGGGCTGCTCGATCCCGCAACGAATTGACGAGCGTTTGGCCCAGGAACATCGGCGCTTTCTGACCATCCTTGAGGACACGGTTCAGGACGGTGCGGCCGCCGCGGGGCGAGGTATTGGCCCACTGCGGCGCGAACTCCGGTTCAGGTGGTGTCAAACCATTCGTTACCTGCTCTGTCGAAAACCCCTCCCCCCAACCCCCTCCCCGCAACGGAGAGGGGGAGAAGAAGAAACGTGTTTGGCTTGCTCCCCCTCTCCTTTTAGGGGAGGGGGTTGGGCTTACTGGGGGAGGTTTGCTGGGCGCGTAACGTTTAGGCGGCAGGGGAGGCCCTTGCCCGCGCGGCTGGCGCCACCGTCGGCCACGGCTCCGGGATGGCCCGTCCCAGCACTATGCGCTGCTCCC
>DASPXY010000449.1:0-4186 GCA_035637055.1 Gemmataceae bacterium
GCCGTCGAAGAACTGCACGGCACCGGTGGCCGCTGAAGGAGAAACCGAGGCCGTGAACGTTACGGATTGGCCGAACGTGGAAGACGGCAACGACGAGGCAACCGTGGTCGTGGTGCCCGTCTGAGACTGACCGCATGAAGGGAACTTGAACGACCCTATGCGTGTGTTCCAGTTGGCAGTTTGCGTCGTCGCCTGATATTCCTGCGTGTACCAAAAGGTGCAGTCATCGTTCGTGTCAATTCGCATCGCGGAGTAGTCGCCCCACCGGTTGTATCCGGTTTGCGATCCGCCACCCGACACGAGCCACGTTTCGGCCTGCAAGTTTCCGAGCGGATTACCAACTTCCCAGCCCGTGTATCGGATGGACGGAAACGTGCCGTCGCTCGACACGCTGTAGCCCACGCCGATGTTGCCTGAGTGATCCATCGCGATGCTCGCCATCCAGCGATTGTCGGTGTCTGGCGCGAACGTTCCCTGCTGATAGATGGTGGGAGCGCTGTTTGGACTTCGAACTTCATACCAACGAATGCCGGTATTGCCGGTCCCGGCTACGACCGTGTGGGTGGCGACGATCGACTCGTGGTCGCCGAAATTGCGATAGGCAAGGCGGTACATCAAACGATCGCCGAGGGCATCGAGTTTCTGGGTAGTCCCGGGCTGTGGAATGCACTCTCTGATATCGATGCAGGGCCCCTGAAATGGTGCTGTTCCAGGAATGGAAATCGGACCGGTGAAAGTCGAATTTGCCGGGGTCGCAAAGTCCACATGAAACTTCCAGATGTTCAAGGTGCCCGATTCCGGATCGATGTGCATGACGTAGTTCGGGGAACCTGTTGGAGGCGGGGTCGGTCCATCGACGTCGGAAGGCAGGAGGCTGGCGTATGCACTCGAAAGCTGAAAGCACTTGAACCTCGGAGCGTGGACGCCGTTCAACATGTCAACGCGGTTCCACGCACACACCTCGGCACCACTGAAGGAGGCGCCAGCGCCCGGAAACATGTTCCACGTCACGTAGTAGCCGTCCGGCCACATGCCGATCTTCGGATAGTCCGGAATTGTGTCTTGGAAGCCGTACGTCCACATGTAATAGGAGCCGGTTGGATCCGAGGTCGTGGAGACCGCGAAGCATTGCGCGAATTGACCAAACAGACCGGGCAACAGTGGAATGGCCACTTCCCCCACCAGCCAACGGTCGGCAACACGGTCGTACTGCACGATGGGGTCGCTGTAGCCGCCTAATTGGTCGCACGTGCCCGATAGACCACCCCAGAATGTGTCGTCGGAGACGGGGTTGATGATCTGCTGGCCCGACGACTTATCGAAGACGATAAAGGCATTGTTGACCCACTGGACGATATGGTTCGGTCCCACCGCAATGTTCGGATCCGGTGGCACGGCCGTGACGGTGAATCCTGGATAGCCCGCGCCCAGTCCTTCCCACTGACCGAGCCCTTGGGCAGCAGCGGCTGTCGGCGTGGACGTCTGCACAACGGGATCGACGACATCACCGCCGGAACGCCCCTCCCGATGGGGCCGCTCCTTTTCCTCCAGCTCTCCTCCATGACGAGCCTGCGAGGGCATGTCGCGCACGGCTGGTGACGTGACGTGTGAGATGAGCGACGGTCGCTCGGACGCCGCACCCTTTTCGGGCAGCAGGAGACCGACAAGGGCGATCGCGACAGCCGCATTGAACCGTGTGCCAAACATGCTCGCCTCCACTTTGTGGCGCGTCCCACGCGTTACGCACCACGGCTGGAGAGCAATGGCGATGCCTCGGCGTGCCGCGGCATCCGCGCACGCAAACTACTCTTTGGCAACGAGATCGCGAATCCGCCCGCCCGTCAGCGGCATGCGTCCAGCTGCGCAATGACATCTTCGATGTTCGACGTGACAGAAGTGACCGGGCCGCCTCCCGATACGGCACTTACGATCTCGTCACCCACTTTCGGCGTTTTCTCCGCGTACCACGCCGAGCGAGTTTCCCTTTGCTTTTCCATTTCGCTGATCGCGTGACCTCCGGTTATCGAGGCCGGAGGTCGTCCATCAGATCTTCAGTTCGCGGCGCACTCGTGGCAATGTTGAATGCGATGGCGCCGACCAAGTCCCATGCGCCCCCCTCCAGTATCATTTGAGGATCATGACTCGATTCCGCGCGACGAGACATCGGCTCGCGGCGAGCACGCTCATCGCCTCGCTGTGCGTCATAACGGCCGGCTGCCGGAGTACACCGGCCACCGACGTCCCGGGGTTGCTGCAGCGACAGACTCAGCAACTGATGGACGCCATTGCCTCCGGCGATCGCAACCCGTGGACCCGCTATGTGGACGATGAGGTTGTCTACTCCGGCGAAGACGGCAGCACGAAGTCAAAGGCGCAACTCGTCGACGAGATCCGGCCCTTCCCGAAGGAAGTCTGGGGAAAGCTGCGCGTCACCGAGTTCAGGACCGTGAGGCAGGGCAAGACGGCCATCACCAACTACGTCAGCGAGGAAGATGAAGGCTACTTCGGCCAGGTGATTCACGCGCGGTATCGGAGCACCGATACGTGGATCGAGGCTGGGGACGGTTGGAGACTCATCGCTTCGCAGGTGTTGGCGCTGCGCGACGATCCGCCCGCCATCAACCTGGCGGTCTCGACGCTCGACGAATACGTCGGCGATTACGGCCTGACACCCGACGTGAGGTACACCATTCGGCGCGAAGGCGATGGGCTCGTCGGCAATCGAACGGGGCGCAGACCCGAGGTGCTCAAAATCGAGCTTCGCGACAGCCTGTTCGTGCCGGGCCAGTCGCGACTGAGGAAAATCTTTCAGCGCGACGCGAAGGGCGCGGTCACAGGATTCGTCGAGCGCCGCGAATCCTGGGACATCACCTGGCATCGGCTTCCCCGTGCCCACTCAGATTGACGGGGACAGCTCACGGTAGGAGGTCGGTTGCGCGCCAGTATTCCAAGCCGCACGCCCCAGCCTGAAATCAACTTGCGCTGGCACTTCAGTCTCTTAATCGGTACGGCCGCACTCAGGCTACTTCCGCTTCTCGACAACCACCCGCCCCTCAGCATTCATGTACACGCGATACTTGTTTTTGTCCTTGCACGACACGGCGTAGTCGTCCTTGGCCAGTTCGGTGACCTCCGCGACTTCGTCACACGGCAATCCTTGAAGCGCGATCACCGCCCTCAGGTCCTTCTTGAGCGCTTCGTCGTCGGCAGCAAGCGACGGCACGGCGAAGAACGCCGCCAGGAAAAGTGCTTGCGCCAACACCAGGGTGCGTTTGTTCATTGGGTCTCCCGTTCAGGTTTGGAGGGTGGCGAATTTCTTCGGGTCCGAAAGCAGAGCCCAGATCGCCTCGCGCGAGGACACGACTTCGGATGCGAGCTTCTTGTCGGAATCCTGGAGCAGCGACAGCACCTTCATCATCAGGAGGTCGTAGGATCGGCGCAGCTCCGGCATGGTGGTCTTGGATTTGCCGTGGTAGTAATCGCGGAACTTGTTCATCAGGTCGTCGACCTGGTTCTTGAGCGCGATCTTGGTGAAGACGCCGATGGCCTTGGTTGCCTTCAACTGCTCCTTCAGCGCGATCAAATCCAGCGGCACGGGCGCAGCCTGTGAGGCAACCGGCGCCGCAGCAGATTTCGGCGCTTGCGCATTGGGTGCGGGAGTCCGCACAACGGGCGGGGCTGCCTTGCTTGACGGCTTTGGTGCCGGGGGCGTTCCGCTCGGTGACGGGCTCGCGACAGGTGCCGGTTGCGCCGGCGTCGGTTCTACGGGCTTGGCAGCAGCCTGCGGCGTGGCGGTTTGGTCCTCGACGCTCTGCGGCGGCGAGACCGGCGCCTCAGGCGTGCGTCTGGCGCAGCCCGCGATGGGCAGCGACATAACAACGGCAGCGCAAGCGACATGCCTCTGCAGAATCTTCATCCAGAAGAGTCTAGGGTTCAATTTGTGTGCCGAACGGGCGCAACTCACATTTTCGGAGGAACCGCCCCGCTCTGCAGCAGCGCCGTGCTGTCGCGACACCACTTCATCAATGTCGGCAGTAGCGACGGCAGGACTATGAGGAATCGCGCTGCTCAATGCTGCGCCGCTGTCGAGCTCGGTCGCGCAGGCTGATAGCGGGCCGGAATGGACCTTTTAAGGAAATGGCGCGCCCGGAAGGACTCGAACCTTCGACCCCCGGCTTAGAAGGCC
>DASPXY010000450.1:0-5136 GCA_035637055.1 Gemmataceae bacterium
ACTCAGATGGCAATAATCCGTGAAGGTATCGAACGCCTCGCCCAGATGCGGGACCGACTGGGGAAACCGCAAGGCCTGGATGTCCGTTACATGAATCTCCTCCATGAGCAGGGATACCCGAAGTTCCCCCTCCTGGTGGCCACCCGCCTGCTGCGAAGGAAGCTCCCGTGGGAGAGTGACGACCTCGCCTACCTCGTGAATCGGACGGCCGACCTGGGCATGGTGTCGATCTTCTGTGAGCCCTTCTTGCCTGTCCTGGTGAACCTTGTTGGGCGGCATGCCAAATCGCACCCCATGCCCGCGGACTTGCGGCGCGGTTTGGTGCGGTTGCGTCAGGCAGCGCAGTGGAAGCAGTATCGGGCAGGCGAGGGAAGGCTCTGCAAGCAGCTCGCGGCGCTCACAGACACCGCCGCAAGCAAGTCGGTTGTCGAGGCGGCACCGCCGACTGAGCCAGGCGATGCCACAGAGCCGCCATGCGAATGAGGGTTCGTTGTTTGGCGACGGAGGGGCATCGGTGGACGTGCTCAATCGAGGCGAAGTCGTCGGTCAGTTGACCGACGCGATTCCGGATATGTGGTATCTCGAAGGGCGGTTCACCCCGCTGGATACTGCGGCTGGGGCTCGGTTCGCGGCAGCGGCG
Organism: Gemmataceae bacterium; assembly: GCA_035637055.1. Classification (GTDB taxonomy): domain Bacteria; phylum Planctomycetota; class Planctomycetia; order Gemmatales; family Gemmataceae; genus DASPXY01. The sequence goes on from DASPXY010000450.1 coordinate 641, forward strand.
TCTGCACTGGATCCGCGCCTGGCCTACAAGGACCCCAGCAAGGCTATCCGCGCGCTCCTCCGGGAGTCGCCCGAGGATGAGGGAACGGTCTTCCTCGTGATGTCGTTCACCGAGAATCGGCTTTTTGGCCGCTGCGTCTACGACCGCGAGGCTGTCCAGTGGGCGATCGCGAATGTCCCTGAGTGAACGCGCTGTGATGAGCTACATAGCCGCACGCAACCGGGAAAGCGAACGAGCGGCGGGGTTTATCCCCGCCGTGCCCGGCCTCAGACGGCGGGGCTAAACCCCGCCGCTCGTACGCATTCTTTCCGGACAGTCAAAGTCCTCTTCCTTGGTGGTCTCTCGGGCGGTAGGATGAAGTGTCGGGGAAATTGGTTGGAAAGTCGTATCATATCACGTTGACACACCCCCTCTGGGCTTGGCTTTGCGTTCACGGTGCGCGCCGCGGAACGGGCGACTTCGGCGATTGACGGTCTGCTCCTGGGGTGAGTACAAGGAAATTTCGGAGGGCCAGGCAATGCTCGGCAACGTGGTCCGCTACCTGCATAGTGCCAGGACAAGCGGCGTGTGGTTCGTCGTTCCGCCTTCAGGCGGCTTGACGTCCACCCGCCTGAAGGCGGAACTACGAACAATACCTCGCTTGTCCCTGCACAGGGCCGTCGCCCTGGTGCAAGAAGCCCTCCGGTGGATGGCTGGTCAGCGCGGGAAACCTCTTCTCATGCTGCTGGCGCTCGGGCTGGCCGTGGGCGGCGCTGGCCTGGGAACCCGCAGCGCGATTGCGGAACCGTCACCGCCGAACAACGCGGAGGAAGGGCGAGCGGCGAGCGTGGGGAGGGAGGCGAAGAAGCCGCCTGGTCCCCTGGCCAACGATCTGTACGGCGATCCGCTGCCCGAGGGCGCGTCGGCGCGCCTGGGAACGATGCGGTTTCGCCACGGCTTCCTCACCCACCGGGCCGCCTTCGCGCCCAACGGCAAGGTGCTGGCCTCCACGGGAGGTCTCCCCTTCGGGGTGTGCCTGTGGGACGCGGCGACCGGGCGGCCCCTGCATCGACTCGGAGGCCGCGCCTATTCGCTGGCTTTCTCCCCCGACGGCAAGACCCTGTTCACCGGCGGGCGCCTCGCCCTGATCGACGTGGCCACCGGCAAGGAACTGCGCAGGCTCCAGCCGCCGGCCCTTTCCGCCTTCGATGCCGTCGCCTTCGCGCCGGATGGGCGGACGCTCGCTGCAGGCCAATTCGGAGGAGAAGGGTCGAAAATCTTCCTGTGGGATGCCGTCACTGGCAAGGAGCTGCGCCCGCTCGCAGGGCACGCCTACTCGGTCCTCGCGGTCGCCTTTTCGCCAGATGGCAAGGCCCTGGCCTCGGGCGGCGACGACAACATGGTTCGCCTCTGGGACATGGCGACCGGAAAGGAACTGCACCGGTTCAAGGGTCACACGAAAACGGTCTGGACCGTCGCCTTCGCGCCCGGCGGGCGGATCCTGGCTTCCGGCGGGGAAGATCACGTGGTCCGCCTGTGGGATGTGAAGACCGGCAAGCCGCTGCGCGAATTGAAGGGACATGCGGGAGGGATCTACTCGTTTCATTTTTCGCCGGATGGGAAAATCCTGGCCACCGGAGGGGCGGATACGATGGTCCGCCTCTGGGCCGTGGAGGCGGGCAAGTTGCTCCGCTCCTGGGACACGGGTGCCGCGCTTGGTTCTGTGGCCTTCGCGCCGGACGGCAAGGTGCTGGCCTCGGCCGGCGCGTCAGGCGTGCGCTTGTGGGACACCACGACGGGCCAGGAGATCGACCCGGTGCCGGGCCACCGCGGTACCGTCCTGTCGCTGCGGTGGTCGCCGGACGGCAAGACGCTGTTCTCGTGTGGCATGGACAGGCAGGTGCTGGAGTGGGACGCGCTCACCGGGCGCCCGCGTGGCCGGCCGCACCCTGAACTTCTCGGAACAAAGGGGACACGTTGGCTCGCCGCCCTCGACCTGTCGCCGGACGGCAAGATAGTCGCCCAGGTTGGGATGAACGCCGCGACGGCGACACCCGAGCCGATAATCTACTTGTGGGATGTCTTAAATAATAATAAACGTCATGCCCTGGCCGGTCACCTTGAGTTCGTGCGCTGGCTGCGCTTCGCGCCGGACGGCAAACTCCTGGCCTCGGCCGGCTCGGATGGGATTCGTCTGTGGGACACGACGACGGGCAAGGCCCTATCCCACCTCGCAGGCCATCGGGAGGACGGTTCCTCGTTTGCTTTCTCCCACGACGGGAAGTGGCTGGTGTCTGCTGGGCGCGACCAGACCGTGCGGCTCTGGCAGGTAGCAACGGGGCAGGAACTGCGCCGCTGGGACAGTCGGCAACTGGAGCCTCCGTTCCTCCATTTTTCGCCAGACGGTCAGTCCGTCGTTGGGATCGGTCTTGGGGGCAGGGTGTTCGTCTGGGACGCGGCGACCGGCACGTTGCGGCGACAGTTGGGGGGGGCACCGGAGGGTGACGAAGGCATGTTCGCGGCCACGCTCTCGCCGAGCGGCCACCTCGTGGCCACCGGCGCGACCCGGTCCCGGCGACTGCAAAACGGTGACTCTGTCGAGGATTGCACAATTCACCTCTGGGAAGTGGCTTCCGGCGAAGCAATCCGCCGCGTCGCCGCGCCGCAGGGATCGATCTGGTCGCTGGCCTTCGCCCCTGACGGCCGCGTCCTGGCGTCTGGCGGTGGGGATTCGACCATCCTGCTCTGGGATTTGACGGAGGGACTCAAGCCGGGGCCACTGACTGCGCGGCAGCTCGACGGGCTATGGTCCGACCTCGCCGGCGAGGCCCCGAAAGCGTACCGCGCCGTCTGGATCCTGGCGGGCGCCCCACGGCAGAGCGTGCCGTTCCTCAAAGAGCGCTTGCGGCCAGCGGCCCCGGCCGCTGCACCACCAATCGCCAGACTGGTCGGCGATCTCGCCAGCAAGAGCTTCGCGGCCCGGGAGAAGGCCGCGGCGGCGCTGGTCGAAATGGGTGAGGCGGCGGAGGGAGCCTTGCGGAAGATCCTGGACAGCGGTCCCACGCTGGAGGTCCAGCGGCGCCTTGAGCAAATCCTGGAAAAACGCAACAAGGATGCCGTTCGCATGCTCCGAGCGATTGAGGCCCTCGGACACATCGGCAACGCGGAGGCGCACCGAGTGCTGGACGCGCTGGCGAAGGAAGCGGTCCATCCGTGGGTGGCGCGCGAAGCCGGCGCCGCCCGCGAGCGCCTTGCAGGGCGTCTCTCTGCGAAGCCTCGCTAAGCGAATGCTGTCCATCAATCCGTAACCTGCGAACGTCACGCCGTTCGAGAGGCAAGTGCGATGGCTCGTATCCTCAGCGACATCCCCCTCGACGAGACCGCGGTGCGGCGGCTCGAGGCTCTGCCTGGGGTGACCGTGCAGCAACTCCCGCCGCACGACAAAGCCTGGGAACTCGCCGGCGACCTGCTGCGCGGGCCGGCGATCCTCCTGTGCAAACTCCCGCCCACCAACTTCGGCGATATGCCCGATCTGAAGTTGATCCAGATTAGCACTGTCGGCTACGAGCACCTGCGCCCGCTGCGCCTGGGAGACCGACCGCTGCGCGTCTGCAACGCCCGCGGCCTGTTCGATACCGCCATCGCCGAGTGGAACCTCGCCATGATGGTCAATCTGGTGCGCGACGTGCCCGGCATGCTCCGCAATCAGCAACATGCCGTCTGGCAGCGCGCCAGCCGTTTTCAGCAGGAACTCCGCGGCAGCTGCGTCGGTCTGTGGGGCTATGGCGGTATTGGCCGCGCGACGGCTCGACTGGCAAAGGCGTTCGGCATGACGGTCCACGCCATGACGCGCACGGGGGTGCGCCCACGGCACAATGACTACGCCGAACCGGGCACGGGCGACCCCGACGGTATGCTGCCCGACCGCGTCTTCGTGGCCGATCAGGAGCAGGAATTCCTGGCGGGGCTCGATTTCCTGGTGCTGGCGCTGCCGCACACGCAGCAGAGCGGCGGCATGGTCGGCGAGCAGCAGCTGCGCGCCTTGCCGCCGACGGCCTTCGTCCTCAACCCGGCGCGCGGGCCGATCATTCAGGAGCAACCCTTGCTCCGCGCGCTGCGTGAGGGCTGGATCGCCGGGGCGGCGCTGGATACGCACTTTGCCTATCCGTTACCTGCGGATCATCCACTGTGGCGTTTCCCAAACGTGATTCTGACGCCGCATATCTCCGGCGCCGACAAGAGCCGCCTCTTCCCTGGACGTGTTGCCGATCTGTTTGTCCAGAACGTCGCCCGCTTCCTCGATGGCCGCCCGCTGCTCAACGAACTCACGCCGCAGGAGTGGGCCGAGGCGTAGCGTCTGCTGCGGCAGGCTCGAGAATCGGCCGCCGCTTCATCACCATGTACAGCAGCCACCAGCCACTCAGACCAGCCATCAGATGCTTGAGCGTGTGACCGCTGACAATGCCGCCCTGGGCGTACACCTGCGTGTCGAGCAGTTCCAGGGCCTTCGCGAGGAG
>DASPXY010000451.1:0-4738 GCA_035637055.1 Gemmataceae bacterium
TCCGAAACAAATCCGAAGCACGAACAAGAAAATCCCAAACAGAAGGTCTGAGAGCCTCCGTTTGGGATTGGCCTATTTGTTTCGGATTTTCTGCTTCGGATTTCGGATTTGTTTCGGATTTCGAGTTTCGGATTTCCGCCGAAGGCGGTTATGCGGCGGCCTGCCACGGCATGGCGGCGCTGAGCGGCTTGAACGCCTTGACGACCAGCACCCGCCCGAGCAAGCGCTCCAGCAGCGGCAGCGGCAGCCAGCGCCACAGGTGCGGCACCTCCGCGCGGCGCAGTTGCCGCTTGTGAATGCGCTGCTCGACGAAGCGACCAAACAGCCGGCGCAGCTTGCGGCCGGAAAACCGCGTCGGGCCTTGCGGGGCGGCAGGGCGCTTGCGGAACAGCCCCTGCCACCAGAAACAAACGCGATACCAAAAATCGACATCATAACGGGCCGGTGTGACCGCGAGTACCTTGCCGCCCGGCTTGAGCACGCGATAGATCTCATCGAGGACCGCCTGCGGATTCTCGACTACCTCAAGTAGTCCACTCACACAGGCAACGTCGATACTGGCGCTCTCCAGCGGCAGCCCGGTCGGCGCCGCGTGCAGGAACCGGCCCGGCAGGCCGCGCAGCTCGAAGTTGCGGCGAATCAGCCCGAGCTGCGGCGTCGAGGGACTGCAGACCACGACGGCGGCGCCGTGACGGGCGTATTGCAGCCAGTCGGTGCCGAGACCGTGGCCGAGTCCCAGCAGCGTCTCGCCGGCGTGCTTGGTGAACTCCAGCAAGCGCGGCAGCCAGCGGCCGTGCCGCCCGTGCCGCTGCGATTCGATGTCGAGGAACCATTGCAGCGTGTACGGTTCGGGGCCGGCGTCGTCGTGCGCGCGTCGCGGAGTCAGCGCCTCGACCGCGTAGAGCCGCTCGGCGAAGTCCACGGGGGGGACGGGCACCTGCGCGACCTGCGCTGCGACCTGGGCTGGCCCACCCAGCGCCGCGGCGACGTTGGGAACGGCAAACGGCATCGGGGCCTCCCAGATTCGCAATTTTCTGGGGTAGGAGCCATCCATGCTAATCCTCCCCACTTCCGCGGACGGTGACGTGGTCGGACTGGGCGATCCAGGTGTTGGGACATAGCGAATCCGCCGCAGGGGGTCAAGGTGAAGACGGTCAGCTACAATAGTGGTGAGTGGTGCGTGGTGCGTGGTGAGTGAAGACAGGGGGCGTTCCCCTCACCACTCACCACGCACCACTCACCACTACCTACTATGTTCGACAAACTCAAACAGCTCTTCTCCTCGGAACAGCGCGACGCTCGCCTGGCGGAGCGCCTTGAAGACCTGCGCCACCGTACGCCGGTGCCGGTCTTCTGGCTCTACGGCAAGACGCAGAGCGGCAAGACCTCGATGATCAAGTTCCTGACCGGCGCCGACGACGCCCAGATCGGCGAAGGCTTCCGGCCCTGCACACGCTACTCGCGCGAGTATCAATTTCCCACCGCCGATGCGCCGCTGCTCACCTTTCTCGACACGCGCGGCGTGGACGAGCCCGGCTACGACCCCGCCGAGGATCTGGCCCGCTTCGACGCCCTGGCTCATGTCGTCGTGATCACCGCGAAGGTGATGGATCACGCCCTGGAGAACCTCCTTGAGCATTTTCGCCCCATCCGCGAGAGCCAGCGCCACCGGCCAGTTGTGCTCGCCCTGACCTGTCTGCATGAAGCCTACCCGCAACAGCAGCACCCGCAACCGTATCCGTTCAAGGTCACCGACGGTACAGCGGAACCGCCGGATCTTGTGCCGGAGGCGTTGCGCGTCAGTCTGGACGAGCAGCGTCGGCGCTTCGCCGGGCTGTACGATTACGTGGTACCCATCGACCTGACGCGGCCCGAAGAAGGCTTCGAGGCTCCGAACTACGGTGGCGACGATCTCAAGGCCGTGCTGATCCACGCGCTGCCGTCGGCCTATCGGCGTACCCTGATCGCCCTGGACGAGACGACGAGCGAGCTGCAGGATCTGTTCGCCCAGCAAGCCCTGCCGCACGTCCTGGGTTACAGCAGTCTGGCCGCGACCGCCGGGGCATTCCCGATCCCGTGGGTCGATCTGTTCATCCTGCCCGGCATCCAGACGCGCATGATCTACCACCTGGCCAAGCTGTACGGGCAGCCCCTGAAAGGCGAGCGCTTTCTGGAACTGGCGAGCACGCTCGGCATGGGGATGATGGTGCGGCAGGCGGTGCGCGAGTTGGTGAAGTTCATTCCGGTGATCGGCTCGGTAGTCGGCGCCGCGCTCGCCGGCGCCGCCACCTTCGCGCTGGGCAAGGCATTCTGCTACTATTACAGCGCTGTGCATAAGGGCCACGTGCCCCAGCCCGAGGAGTTGCGCCGCTACTACGAGGAGCAACTGGCGAAGGCGGAACACCTGTGGAGGAAGGAGGCAAAGTGACAAGGTGACAAGGTGACAAGGTGACAAGGTGACCAAAAGGAACTTGCCTTTGGTCACCTTGTCACCTTGTCACCTTGTCACCTTGTCACCCCGGAAGATGGTCGGCAAATGGCGCATCCTGGTGCTGGCGGCCCTGGTCGCCGCACCGTTTCTGTTCCTGATCGGCTACGGCTCCTACGAACTCTGGCTGAGCGGCTGGGGCTTCTATGCCTGGTGGCCGATGGCCGCCTGTTTCGCCCTGGCGTACTTCCTCGGCTGGCGCTGGCAGCAGAAGTATCGCTTGCTCAGCGTCGATTTCACGGCGCCGCTGCACTGGACCGATCGCGACAGGCAAGCCTGGCAACTCGTCGAGGCACGGGCCAAGGCTGGGGCACAGCTTGATGGCGACAAGCTCAGTTCGGTGCAGTTCTACGTCGATACCGGCCAGGAGATGGCGCTGGAACTGGCCCGGTTTTATCACCCCGGCGCCAAGGATCCGATTGGCTCGCTCACCATTCCCGAGATGCTGGCCGTGATCGAACTGGCCTCGCACGACCTGGCGGAGATGGTCGATAAGTATCTGCCCGGCGGCCACCTTCTCTCGGTCAACAACTGGCGGCAGGCGCGTCAGGCGGCCGACTGGTACAACACCGCGAGCAACATCTACTGGGCGGTTTCGACGCTCTTTTCTCCCGTTACCACCGGCGCTCGCTACCTGGCCTCGCAGGTCGGCATGTCGCTGCCGTTCCAGAAACTGCAGACGAACCTGCTGCTGTGGTTCTACACGGCGTTCGTCCACCGCCTGGGGACGTACCTGATCGACCTGAACAGCGGCCGGTTGCGGGTCGGCGCACGTCGTTATCGCGAGTTGGTGCAGCGCTACGGCGACGCCCCCGCCATCCCACTTGGGGCGGGGACGAGCCAGGCCCCTCCGGCGGTGGATGGGGCCGAGAACGTCGCGCAGGTGACGCTGACACTCCTGGGCCAGGTGAAGGCGGGCAAATCGAGCCTCGCCAACGCCCTGCTCGGCGAGCAGCGCGCGGCGACGAACGTCCTCCCGGAGACGTCGGAGGTCACGCGCTACGAGCTGAAACTCGACGGGATCGCGACCCGTCTGGTGCTGCTGGATACGGTCGGTTACGGCCACACCGGGCCGCGTCAGGACCAGCTGCGCGCCACGCAGGAAGCGAGCAAGCAGTCGGACTTGCTGCTGCTCGTCGTCCAGGCACGCAACCCGGCGCGCCAGGCGGACGTCGAGATGATGCGAGCGCTGAAGGCGTGGTTCGACTCGCGTCCGGATCTGAAGATGCCGCGGGTGCTGGCGGTGGTGACTCACATCGACATGCTCACCCCGGCGATGGAGTGGAAGCCGCCTTACGACTGGCAGCATCCGCAGCGCACCAAGGAGCAGCAAATCAGCCAGGCTGTCGAGGTGGTGCGCGAGCAACTCGGGCAATACCTGGCCGGCGTCGTGCCCGTCTGCACCGCCGAGGGGAAGGTGTACGGCATCCAGGAATGGCTGCTGCCGGCGGTGACGGAATTGCTGGATGAGGCGCGAGCGGTGGCGCTGCTGCGCTGCCTGCGTGCGGAGGCGGATACGGGCAAGGTGCGCAAGGTGTTTGGGCAGTTGTTGGCTGTCGGCAAGGAGGTGCTCAAGGCGCTGTTGCAGCCACCGAAGTGAGAGGGGATCTGGCTGGCCGGAGGCCGAAGCGCTTGTCGTTCGTGAAGAGGGTACAAAGTTCCGGCGATTTCTCGACCTGCAGAAGCTCCCTTTTCTGACTAAGTTGCGCGCGGTATGCTCCAACACGTCGCCCACTTTGGAGGATCCATTTCCATGACCCTACAGCAGTTCGGCATTGACCGCCTCAGCGTGCCGGAACGCCTGGAACTGATCAGCCTCATCTGGGACAGCGTTCCCCAGGAAGCGGTCGGCTCACCCCCCGAATGGCATTTACGTGAATTGCAACGCCGCCTCGCTGCGGCCGAAGCTGACCCCGGTGCCGGTATTCCTTGGGAGGTCGTCAAGGCGCGCTTGACGAAGCGATCATGAGCCTCCCGGTTATCCTCCGCCCCGAGGCTGCGCAAGACGTGGCGTCTGCCGAAAACTGGTATGAACAGCAGGCGGGACTTGGACAAGCATTCCTGGATCGGCTCTCCGAAGCGCTGGACCGGATTGCGGCAACGCCGGAGATGTACGCCGTCGTCTGGCAAGAGGTTCGGCCCTGTCCGTTGAAGCGGTTCCCCTACGTCGTCTACTACCGAATTCTGGCCGACCGTATTGAGGTCTTGGCTGTGCTCCACGGAAGCCGGGATCCCTCAGTTTGGCAAGGA
>DASPXY010000452.1:0-3345 GCA_035637055.1 Gemmataceae bacterium
CAGGGATGGCGCTGACGCCATTTTCGATGCGACACCGAACGCGCCGCCAGGGGTTTATACGGTGGTGCTGCGCGGTCAGACGCAGGTACCCTTCAGCCGCGACGGGCAGGGCAAGAAGGCAACGGTAACCTTCACCGAGCCCTCGACGCCGATCACGGTCACGGTACTGCCGAAGGAAGTGGCCAAACTGACCGTCGGTCCAACGAACCCAAAGGTGAAACTCGGTGCGAAGACGGAGTTGCTGGTCAAGGTGACGCGGCTGTACGACTACGCGGGGGAGTTCAAGGTGCGCCTGGTGCTGCCGCCAGGGGTGACGGGCCTGAGCGGCGAGGAGGTGACCATCGCCGCCGGAAAGGATGAGGCGCGGCTAACACTCGCAGCAGCGCCCGACACGAAAACGGGCGTCCGGCCGAACCTGATCGTGCGCGCCGTGGCGGTCGTCCACGGCAACTTGGAGGTGCAGCACGACGCCAAGATCAACGTCAACGTCTCGAAGTAACGGCCGCTTGGGGAGCCGTTCCCTCGCTGGCGCTTCGAGCTCCCCAAGCGCAGCGCGCGCCTCCAACCCCTGGTCTCACGACGAGAAGGAGAAAGTCCATGCGAACCTTCCGGACGACGCGGACAAAGGTTCTGGCGTTGGCCCTGGCGTTCGTGCTCGCGGTGCCGGCCCTCACCCCGGTCGGGGCACAGTCCGGCACAGCGCAACCGGCGCAACGAGCAGTGTCGCAGGCAGCAAACGCCAGCTCTGAGGAAGCCGACAAGCTGCACGTCGTCTTGCTCGTCTTCGGGCACAAGGGTGGCATCAGCGCTGCCTGCCAGAAAGATTGCAAGGCCCTGAAGGCAGCCCTCGAAGCCGCCTTTGCCGATGATGTCGAACGCCTGGTCATTCACGACCTCAGCGTGAAGAATCCGAAGACCGGCAAGGTACACACGACGAACGAAACGCTTGAGGTCATCAAGGGCCTGAAGGTCGGCAACAACGATAACGTGCTGGTGTTCCAGTCGGGCCACGGCGGCATCGGCGATCGCAATAATCCGGAAATGTCGCACCGTCTGCTCATGGACGGCGGCAGCCTCACCCGCGCGCAAATTCAGCGACCGATCGAGGCCCGCAAGCCGCGCGGTCTCATCTCTCTGACCGATTGCTGTAGCGGGATCTCCAAGAAGTCCGGTGGGCGGCCGGCGCCGGAGCAGGTCAGCGTGGTGGACGCCAACCTCGACACCATCCGCAACCTGACGCTCCGCCCGCGCGGCGTGGTCAGCATCACCGCGGCGGAGGACGGCAAACTGGCGAGCGCTTCCTTCCGCGGAGCCAATCCCGCCAAGGCCGGCAGTGCGTTCACCGTCGCTATGCTGCGGCTGTGGTACAACGACGTCACGTATACGAGTTGGGTGCAGTTTTTCCCGGCTCTGAAAGCGGAAACGCGGCTGGCCTCCGGCGGCCGGCATGCGGCCCGCGCCTTCCAGCTCCGCGACGGGAGCGTCGCGGCCGCAGTTCTGAACATCGCGCCCCCGCGCATTGGGGTGCCGCTGTGGCGATTCGATCCGTGGCGGTAGATCTCCTTCGGCTCGTGGAACCTATCGGTCAATACCCCTCGGGCCAGGGGCGGCCAGCGCTGCGAAGAACTCGTCCAGCGCTCGACGATACTCCGCCGACGGCGGATCGTTGTGGCCGCCCCCCGCGACGCGCACGAAGCGCTTCGGCTCATTGGCAGCGTCGAACAGTTTCTTGCCCAGGTCGAAGGGAATGACGCGGTCGGCGTCGCCGTGCGTTTGCAGCAGCGGACCGTGATAAGCGGCGATCTTGCCGAGTGAATCGAGTCGCGTTTGCACCAATGACCCCGAGGACCAGAGGTGCCGCGAGGCGGTCTCCTGCAAGGAGGTGAACACGTTCTCCAGGATCAGACCACGAGCGCCGTCGCGCGCCGCCAGGTCCACCGCCACGGCGCCGCCCAGCGATTGACCCAATAACACGATATCCGCCTCGGCGATGCCGGTGCGCTGAGCCAGCCAGCGCCGCGCCGCCCGCGCATCGGCCAGGATGCCCGCCTCGCTGGGCGTCCCTTCGCTGCGGCCGAAGCCGCGATAGTCGAAGCCGAGCACCGACACGCCCATCTTTTCCTGCAGAAAGCGCAGTGACCACTTGCGGCCAGCGACACTGCCCGCGTTCCCGTGCGCGAACAAGACCACTGCGCGCGGCTCCCGAGCCGGGCAGAACCAGCCGTGCAAGCGGGTGCCGTCGTCGGCCTGGAACCAGGCGTCCTCGTGGAGTAAATCGACGGGCTGCCAGTCGCCTTCGGGATAGCGGCTGGGGTGGAAGAGCAGCGACCGCTCCAGCGCCGACGGATTCCCGAACGATCCGCACCCCGCCGCGAGCAGAGCCAGAACGAGGAACGCTCCGCCGACCTTGCGCATGTCGCCTCCCTTCTCCCCGTTTCGCCACCGGATCGCGTGATTGCCGGTCGTACAAAAGGCCACAACCCACGTCAAGCTCAGACGGGACGGCGCGAGGCAAGGAATTCTCCGGCTATTGCGCCTTCCACTCCGGCAACCGCCCCGGCGTCCACGGCGCCCCGGCCGCCTCCAGCGCTTGCTCCAGCCGCCGCAGATCCGTCTCGATCAACGTCCGCAACCTCGTCAATTCCTGCCCGAACTCCTCGCTCGCAATCTCGTACGCCTCGCGCTGTATCTGCGTCGGCCGCGCCAGCGCGTAGCGCTGCGACCGCACGATAAAATTCACCCGCTCCGAGATCGATAATGGCGTATTCTCGTTCCGCCCCCGCAAGGCCGTGTCGCCGCGCAGCGCCCGCAGGATGTCCCGGTTGCGTTGCTCCAGCGCGCGCGCCACGGCCTTCCACTTCGCCTCGATGCTCGGCGTGTGATCCAGCGTGCGCTTGATCCGCTCCAACCGGCTTGCCACATCGTTCGCCGCCTCCAGCGCTCCCGCCACCGCCCGCTGCAACCGTACGACCTTTTGCTGGAACTCGGCCAGGGCCTTGTGGCCGGCGGGGGTCAGCGTCTCCGCACCGTCCATCACCACCTTGAACTCGCGGACTTCGCCCAGTGGGGTCACCTTGCCGCCGACGCGCTTCGCCAGCGACACCTTGTACCCACCCGGCATCACCAGCGGCCCCGACGGCGCCTGGGCAAACACGTCTTCGTCGGCCTCCTTCGGCTCGCTCTTGGGCAGCACCGGCGCTGGCTCGCGCAGATCCCAACTCACGCGATGAATGCCCGCCGTTACCGGACCCGTCACCGTCCGCAGTACCTTGCCTGTCGCGTCCGAGATGGTCAGCAGCACGGCCGGCGCCTCTTCCTCCGCCTCGGCGCGCAACTGCTCCGGCG
>DASPXY010000453.1:0-4486 GCA_035637055.1 Gemmataceae bacterium
TACCCCCGGGAGCATGCCCGGGGTTTCTACGAGGGGCTACGGGCGAGCGGCGAAGACGTGCTGCTGCTTTGCCGGTCCGCCTGGGCGGGCAGCCAGCGCTATGGGGCCGCCGTGTGGTCGGGCGACATCGACTCCACTTTCGAGGCCCTGGCCGCACAACTCCCGGCCGGCCTGAACATGGGCATCTCAGGGATCCCGTGGTGGACGACCGACATCGGGGGGTTCAGGAAAGGCGACCCGACCACGGCGTACTTCCGGGAACTCGTCGTGCGGTGGTTCCAGTTCGGCGCTTTTTGCCCGCTCTTCAGGCTCCATGGCGTCCGCGAGCCAGGCCCGCTCGTCGGTTCGGGCCAGACAGGAGCCCCCAACGAAGTTTGGTCCTTCGGCGAGGAGGCATACGGCGTGATCCGCGAACAGCTGGCCTTGCGCGAGCGAATACGCCCGTACGTCATGGACCAGATGGCCACGGCCAGCGCCACCGGGCTTCCGCTCATGCGCGCGCTCTTCTTGGAGTTTCCGGGCGAGGAACCGGCGTGGGAGGTGAGCGACCAGTACATGTTCGGCCCCGATGTGCTGGTGGCCCCAGTGACGGCACAAGGAGCGCGGGAACGCGACGTCTACCTCCCCGAGGGGGCGTCGTGGCTGGACGCCTGGACGGGGGAGCCTGTTGAGAAGAACGGGTGGGTGACAGCAGATGCGCCGTTGGAGCGCATACCCGTCTACCTCAGGGAGGGGGGCGGCTTGAAAGACCTGTCGCCCAGCGGGAGACAATGAGGTGGAGCGGTCACATAGCGATGCTTGGGGAGCGAGGGCCTACTTGGCTCACATGAACATGAAGACCGGGGCGGGCGCTGCGGCGCCGACACCAGCAACTACCGGCACAGGTGCGGCTGTTCGGTCCGTTGGCACCGGCTCGCCGCGATGGCTGTCTGCTCGGAGGAGGCAGCGGCTCGCGGGCTGGCTCTTCCTGACGCCTGCGGTCGCGTACGTGCTCTTCGCGTTCGCCCTGCCCATTGTCTACAACGTGATGTTGAGCTTCGAGCGGACCTCTCCCGCGACGGTCGCCAATTTCACCGCCCCATTCGCCGGGCTCGCCAACTACCGCTTCGTCCTTCATGACCCCACAAGCCGGACGGCAATCGTCCACACGTTCGAGTTCACCTTCGGGTCCCTCCTCGGCCAGTTCATCATCGGCTTTGCGCTCGCCCTGCTGTTCAGCCTCCGGTTCCCGGGAGGGAGGCTGGCGCGCTCGCTCGTCATCGTCCCGTGGCTCCTGCCTCTGATTGTGACGGGGGTCATCTTCAGGTTCCTGTTCCAGGTCGAAGGCGGAGCCGTCAACGAACTGCTCAGCTACGTCGGCCTGGCCGACCGCCCGATCGACTGGCTGGACAACCCGCACCTGGCTCTGTGGACGGTCCTCATCGCGAACATCTGGCTCGGGGTGCCGTTCTTCACCCTTCTGCTCTACAGCGCGCTCCAAGACGTGCCCACGGAGGTGAAGGAAGCGGCCCTCATCGACGGCGCCGGCCCGTGGCAACGGCTCCGCCTGATCATCGTGCCGATCATCCTGCCGGTCATCGAGGTCACGTTGCTCCTCGGCTTCGTGTTCACGGTGAAGGTGTTCGACCTCGTGGTCGGTCTGACCGGAGGCGGGCCGGCCAACTCGACCCAGCTGATCACGACCTGGTCCTACAACCTTTCGTTCCAGGTCTTTTCCTTCGGCGAGGGCGCCGCACTCAACAACCTGCTGCTCGTACTGGCGATGATCTGCGCGCCGCTCTACCTGTGGCTCAGCCGGGCCTCGTTGAGGCGCAGCTCGGGGGCAGAAGGATGACCCGCCGGCAGAAGTCGAGGGCCTTGCGATGGCTCTGCACGCTCGCGGCGGCCACAGCCCTCGTGATCGTGCTGTTCCCGGTGTACGCGATCATCGTCGGCTCCTTCGAGTCGACCCAAACCCTGTTCAGCGGCACGTATTACTGGCTGCCGCACGAGGCGACACTGGACAATTACCGGACCGTTCTTCACGCGCAAAAAGGCAACGTGCTGACAAGCTTCGTCGTCGGCCTGGGAACAGCAGCCCTGGCCCTGGCCGTGGCCGTGCCGGCGGCCTATGCCCTCTCGAAGTATCGCCTGCGTGTGACGGTCGTCGTCGTCAGCTCCCTGCTCGTGGCGCAGATCGTCCCGTCCATTGTCCTCGCGACTTCCCTGTTCATCATCTTCCATTGGATTCACTTGTTGAACTCGTACGCAGGGCTCATTCTCGCCGACGGTACGTATGCCATCCCCTTTGCGATCCTGGTGTTACGGGCGTTCTTCTTCAGCCTGCCCAACGAGCTGATCTACGCGGCCAGAGTTGACGGTGCGTCCGAGTGGCAGACGTTCCGCCGCATCGTCATCCCACTTGCCCGCTCGGCGGTCATCACCGTCGCGGTCTTCGCGTTCTTGGCCGGTTGGGGTGACTTCATCTTTGCCTTGACCATCCTCAACGGCTCCGGCATCGAGCCAATCACACTGGGGATCTACACCTATCTCGGCAACTATTCGACCGACTGGGGCGCCGTGATGGCCTCGGCAACCTTCGCCCTGGTGCCGGCCGCGGTGATGCTGGTGGTGGCACAGCGGTATATCGCGAGTGGCCTCACAGCGGGCTCGGTGAAGGGTTAACGATGAGCCTGCGATCCGAGGGCGACGGAGAGGGTGATTGATGAATTAGAACTGTGAAAGCCGACGCTTTTGCCTCACAAGCATCGGTCACGTCATTCCTCGCTGACGACCGTAAAAGGAGAGAAACGGCTGTGAACCTCTTGACCAGAAGGCGGTATTGGGTGCTGGCAGCCATCGCGGCCGCAACAATTGCTGTGGCCGGGTTGTCGCAGATGAGCACCGCGGCCGCGACCAAGAAGATAACGCTCACGGAGGAGGACTACTTCAACACCCCAGGCCAGATCAAGGCCTTGGAGGTGTACTCCAAGAAGTTCGAGGCTGCGCACCCCGGCGTGACGGTAAAGCGACAATATGTGCCCTTCGCCAATTTGAACACGAAACTCCTGACGCAAGCCGCGGGTCACAACTTGCCCAACCTGTTGGCCGTCGACAACCCGTTCGTGTCAACCATGATCTCGACCGGCCAGGTGGTGGCCCTGAGCGATTTGAAAGGCTTCAGCAAGAAGGGGTATTACCCGGCGATCATCAATGAAGGCCTGTCGAATGGCAAGTACTACAGCTTGCCGGTGGCAGGCGCCAACTCGATCGCACTGATGTACAACATCGCGATGCTGAAGGCGGCACACGTCAGCCCTCCCAAGACGTGGGCGCAGCTCAGAAGCGCCGCCAAGGCTCTCACGACGTCGGACCATCGCGGGATTGCGTTGACCTGTGAGGCTGCGGAAGACACCACGTGGCAGTGGGAGCCGTTCTTCTGGAGCAACGGGGGCAAGTTCACGTTCAAGAACATCGCGTCTGCGCCCGGAGTCCAGGCACTCGGCCTGTGGAAGCAGCTCATCGACGACGGTTCGGCGTCCAAGGCCTGCCTCAACTGGAGCCAGACTCCCGCCGCGTCGGGTCAGTTCATCGCCGGCAAGGCCGCCATGATGGTCAACGGTCCCTGGAACTTCTCGGCGCTCAATCAAGGCCACATGTTCTACGGCAAGCAATTCGGGATCGTCCCTGTCCCGACCCGAGTGGCCGGGAAGCACGTGATCGTGCCGTTGGGCGGCGAGGACTGGATGATCAGCAAGAGCGGCGGCAGTGAGGCGCAGCAGCTTGCCTTCGAGTACATCCGGGGCATGCAGACGCCTGCGATGTCGTTGCAGCTCGCGAAGCTGTTCGGCTACCTCCCGCCGAAGATCGCCGTGGCGAAGACCTACGTGAAGCAGGCAGGCCCCGAGTGGCAGGTCTACGCCAACCAAACGCTGTATGCGCATCCACGCACGCTCGGCCTGGGTGTGAAGTACCCGAAGATCTCCCAGGCGGTATGGACCGCCATCCAGTCCGCCCTGTCCGGCTCCAAATCGGTGGAAGACTCGCTGAAAACGGCGCAGGGGCAGATCTCGTCCATCTTGAAGAGGTAGGAGCTGCCGGGGGTGGCGACGATGGCCTGTCCCGCTTCGGAGGAATAGCGAGCAGCGTCACGGGCCGAGGCCCGGTACCGCTTGTCCCACTGGCCCTGGGCAAGCGGTACCGGGCAGCGGCTCGTCGGCAGCGGACGGGCCCGCAAGTGGAGGGACGGCCGTGCGGCTATCGAGGATGACGCGAATCTCTCGCTGCAGCGGTAACTAAGGGGCTGATGTCCGGCGCGGTCAGGCGGTAGCTGCCCTGGTGCCTGGCTTGACGACGGCGAGCCCGCATTGGTACGGTCGAAGCGCTTCGCGAAGCGCTTCGACGCAAGGAGGTGGCTGGTGAGCGACTCGATCGTCGGGGCTGTCGTGCCGACGGCGGCGGCCCGCGTCGCGCTGCGCCCGATTGACGCGAGGGGCGTCCAGCTGGA
>DASPXY010000454.1:0-3235 GCA_035637055.1 Gemmataceae bacterium
CCAGCGCGTGTTGACCGTATGAGCCATCGCCTGCCAGTTCCACTCGTTCTGCTCCACGTCCGTGCTGAGGTTCTCGTCCATCGCATCGTGGATCTGCGTCGGCACCATGCGGCTGGCCTTCTCGCGTGCCGCCTTTTCCGCCTCGGTGAAGTCGCAGCGGTGGAAATCCGACGAATCGAACTCCACCCCCAGCCGCTTCGCCGCAAACTCCGCGAAACTCGCCGGGCCGTAGTCGTCGGCGAGGAAGCGTTCCAGCGCCATGTCGAGTTGCGCGTCGATCATCTCGATCAGCAGCAACTTGCAGTTGGTCCCGTCGAGGATGTCCTGGCGATAGCCGTAGGTCCGCTTGCGCTGATGATCCATCACCTCGTCGTACTCGAGGAGGTGCTTGCGCGTCTCGAAGTTGCGCTCCTCGACCTTCTTCT
Organism: Gemmataceae bacterium; assembly: GCA_035637055.1. Classification (GTDB taxonomy): domain Bacteria; phylum Planctomycetota; class Planctomycetia; order Gemmatales; family Gemmataceae; genus DASPXY01. The sequence continues at coordinate 426 of DASPXY010000454.1, forward strand.
GCGCGGCCTCGATGCGGCGCGAGACCATGCGGCTCTCGATGGCCTGGTCGCGCGCCATGCCCATGCGCTCCAGCACGGCCCGCACCCAGTCGCCCGCGAAGATGCGCATCAGGTCGTCTTCGAGCGAGAGATAGAAACGGCCGGAACCCGGGTCGCCCTGACGCCCCGCGCGGCCGCGGAGCTGGTTGTCGATGCGCCGCGCCTCGTGGCGCTCCGTGCCGAGGATGTGCAACCCGCCCATCTCGGCAACTTGCCGGCCCTGCTCCTTCATCTTTTCCTTGGCATCGATCTCCGCGACCAGCGCCTTCCACTCGTCCTCGGGCACGTCGAGGCGCGTGGCGTACTTGTCCTTGAGACGGGCCCAGGCCATCGTCTCGGGGTTGCCGCCCAGGATGATGTCGGTGCCGCGGCCGGCCATGTTCGTCGAGATGGTCACGGCGCCGATGCGGCCGGCCTGGGCGACGATCTCGGCCTCGCGGGCGGCGAACTCGGGCTTGGCGTTGAGCAGCTCGTGCTTGATGCCGCGCCGCTTGAGCATGGCGCTCAACTTTTCCGACTTGTCCACGTCGGTCGTGCCGACCAGGATCGGCCGGCCCTTGCGCTCGATTAGCTCGGCTTCCTTGGACGTGATCGTGCGTCGTTCGGCGGAGTCCTTGAGCTGGATCTCCAGGGAATCCTCGCTCTCCTTGCGGATGGTGCCGATCAGGATGTTGCCGTCGCCGAGTTTGATCACGTCCCACTTCTGCATCACCTCGATCTCGTCAACGATCGCCTCCCATTTCTCCTTCTGATAGAGGTAGATCATGTCGGGATAGTTGACGCGGATGAGCGGCTTGTTCGTCGGAATGGCGAGAACTTCGAGCTTGTAAATCTTCCAAAACTCGTTGGCCTCGGTCATGGCGGTGCCGGTCATGCCCGCGAGCTTCTTGTAGAGCTTGAAGAAGTTCTGCAGGGTGACCGTCGCCAGCGTTTGCGTCTCTTCCTTGATCTTGACGCCCTCGCGTGCATGCTTGGCCTCGACCGCCTGGTGCAGGCCGTCGCTCCACTGCCGGCCCATCATGAGGCGGCCTGTGAACTCGTCCACGATGATGATGCTCATCTCGTGGCTTTCCGGGTGACGCATGACGACGTAGCGCTTGTCCTTCTGATACAGGTGCTGCGCCTTGAGGGCGTTGTCGATCAGGTGCGGCCATTCCATGTTGCCGGCGGTGTAGAAGCTCTCGACGCCGGCCAGTTCCTCGGCGACGCGGATGCCCTCGTCGGTCAGATGGCAGCTGTGCTCCTTCTCCTTGACCTCGAAGTAAACACCCTGTACGCGCTCTTTTTTGGCGCCAAAGGCCCCGGCCATGCCGCCCTTGCTTTCCTCTTCCTCCTCGCTGCTGCGCTTGAGGAGTTCGGCGGGATTCGCGGCGAAGGTTGGCAGCGGCGGCAGGCCGCGCTCGCTCCGGGCCTTCTTCTCCATGTCGGTGAGTTTGACGGCGATCTCGTTGGCCTTGGCGTAGCGGCGCAAATCGCCGAACGCCGGGCCGGAGATGATCAGCGGCGTCCGCGCCTCGTCGATCAGGATGTTATCGACCTCGTCGATGATGGCGAAGTTGAGTTCCTTCTGGCATTGCTGATAAAACGGCTCGTAATTGGGGTCGCCCCAGCGCGCCGGCTTCATGTTGTCGCGCAGGTAGTCAAAGCCGAACTCGCTGTTGGTGCCGTAGGTGATATCGCAGTCATAGGCGCGGCGGCGCGCGACCGGATCCATGTCGCTCTGGATGTAGCCGGCGGTAATGCCCACGGCGCGGTAAATCGGCAGCATCCACTCGCAGTCGCGGCGAGCGAGGTAGTCGTTGACCGTGATGATGTGGACGCCCTTGGACTCGGTCTCGTCGCCCAGGTCCAGGGCGTTGAGGTAGGCGGGCAGAGTGGCGACCAGAGTTTTGCCCTCGCCGGTGACCATTTCGGCGATGTTGCCGCGGTGCAGAATCACGCCGCCGAGGATCTGCACGTCGAAATGGCGCATGTTCTTCGTGCGGAAGGCGGCTTCGCGACAGGCGGCGAAGGCGTAGGGCAACAGGTCCTCAAGCGTGGCCGGGGACGGCAGACTGGCCAGGCCGAGCGGGTCGGTCACGACGTCTGGATCCTCGGCGGGGCCGTCGTGAAGATCGAGGATCGAGGATCGAGGATCGAGGATCGAAGAATCAGGTGGCTCTTCTTCTCGATCCTCGATCCTCGATCCTCGATCCTCGATCTTCGATTTCTTGTAGTGCCTGGGCTGGAATTCACCCTGCAGGCACGCGCGGAACTGGACCGTGAGATCCTTGAGCGCGTCGGGGCTGAAGGTGCTGATCGTCTCTTCCAGACCGTTGACCTGGGCGAGCAGCGAACCGGGGACGACGGTGTGTTCGCCTTCGCGGCCGCGGATGTAGCCAAGGCTGCGGATAGTACGCTCGTTACTGGAGCCGAAGAGGCGGCCCAGGAAGCTGACGATGCCTTCGCCCCAGGAGCCGAGCGTATCGGTGAATCGTTCCCAAAAGCTGCTTTCGACCTTGGTTTCTTCTGCCATGTTAGTTCGACCCACTCGGCCAGAGGGAAGCGGAACGTTTGCTCCGGCAAGGCGTTCCGCGCCGGCAACTGTCAGTCGGAGTGCTTGCTTCAAAAAGTCAGTCTAAGGGGACTCGCGGGAGGGGTCAATACGGACCGGCCCGCACTGTTCTCCCCTCGCCGCTTGCGGGAGAGGGGTTGGGGGTGAGGGGGGGAATGCCTGGAAACCGTCCTTCGCTTTACCCCTCACCCACAACCCCTCTCCCGCAAGCGGCGAG
>DASPXY010000455.1:0-7166 GCA_035637055.1 Gemmataceae bacterium
CCCGGGAGTCTCATTCGGCCCCCCCTGACTCGCGTTCCTCCACTTCGATGGCAATGCCGAGCTTCGCGAGGAAGTCCTTGAGGCGCTTGTAAGCCACGTCCGGCGTGCCGATGCTCATCTCGGCGTCCCGCTCGCGGCGGCCGTGCGCGGCCCAGTTACGGTACTTGCGCACCTGGTTCACCTGCTCGACAAGGTCGGGGGGAACGAGGCCTTGGGCTTGTAGTGGGCACAGGACGCGCCGGTAAAAACTGCCCTCCTCCACGCCCCGGAGGGCATCCGCGGCCGCCTCCGTCAGGATGGGATCCTTCAAGGTGTCCTTTTCGGGTTTCAACCGCAGCGCCAGGTGGTCCCTGACCTGCGACTCGAACACCGAGAAGAGCACGATGACCGCCAGGTCATCGATCGGGTCCAGGCTGGCCGTCGTTTCCGCGACGATGTCCGACGCCTCCAGCATCCGGAACTGGTCGTCCTGCCAGATGGAGGCGTCTTTCAGGGAAGGGTGGGCCCAATACTTGCTGCCGAGGCGCCACATCCGCCTGAGGTTCCGCTTGGTCGCCTCGTACCAGTTCCAGGCGCCGGCGAGTGTCTTCATCGAAGGTAGCTCATCAACACTCGCTCGAAGGCGTCTTTATCGAGCGGTTTCGCCTCCGACTTGAGGTCGTCGATCAACCAGACGTCGCGGCCGTCGTCGCGGAACCGATACAGCACATACCTCCGCAACTCGTCAGTGATGTCGACGCGGCCGTCGGCCCGCTGGGGCGCGGACTTCTGCGGGGGACTGGCCGTGGCCACGGTTTTCCGCGCCTTCGGGATAATCCCGATCCACTTTCCGAAGGCGCGGAGCGAGAGGCGCGGAATTCGGTAACGGCCGAGGCTCGGCTCCGTGACGTCCTTCTGCTCCTCCTCGATCTCGATGACCCCCGTCGGGTCGTCTTCCCGGAGCCACTCGCGCAGTTGAGCGAACAAGCGCTCGACGGCACTCCGCCACTCGTCCACCGTGGCTTTGGCCGATTGGCCTTCCGCCTGGTGTTTCTCCACCTGCTCGCGCAAGAATTCTCTGAAGGTTGTGGTCATTTCCTGCTACTCCGAAAAGTCGACCGTCGCGACGCAGCGGCACCTCCCCACTTGCGATTGGAGAAATTGGTGTCGCTTCATTTTTCCGTCGGGACAAGGCACTCGTGCGGGCCAACCGGACCGGGAAACGGGACATCCAGGATTTATCAAACTTGAGAGATCCTTGATGCCGCTTTTTACGGCCGGCGCAGCGGATCAGGCGGAGATCATCTCCTTCCGAACGCCACGCCGGGTCAGGAAGACAACGCCAACTGCTGGGTGTCGAGTTCCATTCCCTTCGCCCGCTGTCCCAACTCGACAAGGCGATTCCGCGGCTCGGGCTCGGGCGTGTCGTAGGCCAGGAGATGGAAGAAAAGGCCGAGTTCCAGTTTACCGTCTCGGTGGACGGCGATGGTGAGTTTGCCATCGGGCTCCAGTACACGCCGCAACCCCTTGACCCGACAGCCAACGAGTTCATCCCCCTCGAAGGAGAGGAAGAGCGTCACCGCTTTGTTGAGGTGGTAGGCATAGGACTCGCCGCTGCGGAAGTAGACGGTGAGGGCGTCCTCGTTGGCCCCATAGCGCATCTCGGGGGGAGCGAACTGCGGTGGCTCGCTCGCCTCCAACTGCTTCATGAAGTCAATCAGATTGTCGGCCATAATTGCTTCCCAAACCGCTCTCGGTAGTCCTGCGGATAAGTCAGATTATCGTCCGCGGGTTCCCAGTCCCACCCCACGATCACGTCGTCGCTGCGGATGTAGACCACGAACGTCTTTCCCTTGGGCGCCGGAACCTGGTGCCCCTCGTTCGTATAGCGGCATGACGCCAGACCGGCGTAACAGAGCGCTTCCTCCTGTCCCGGGCGCTCAAGGCCCTCGAAGATCACCGCCGGGGAGGTCAGGATCTCCTTGACGAGCTTCGCGGAGTGGAACTTGTGCAGCAGCCCCTTCTTTTAGAAGAACAAGAGCAGATCCTTTTCGATCCAGTACTCACGGGTGCCGCTCCCCGAAGGGTCGAGCCCGTCGAGGGACACACAGTTGTGACGAGCGCCCACCGAACGCCTCCTTGTCAACCATGCTTCATTCTACTCGCGGTGAGTCCTTGCCGCCACCTTTGCGTCCACGCATCACAGTTTGCGGTCGCCCCGCAAACTGCGCAGATGAATGGTCTTGTGCCCCAGGTCATGGACCGCGCGGATATAACGGATCGTGCGGCTGTGGGCGCGCATGAGGATGGAGTGCGTGATCGCCTTCTGACCCGTGAGCCGCACCCCCGGCAACAGCGAACTGTCGCTGATCCCGGTCGCACAGAACATGGCGCTCTCGCCATGCACCAGGTCGTCCACGCAGAACACGCGGGCCAACTCTGCCTCGCTCAGCTGCGCGCGCAGGCTGTTGCGCTCCGTGTCGTCTCTCGGCCACATGCGCAGGAGCATCCCGCCCCCGAGCGCCTTCAGTGCCGCCGCCGTCAGCACCCCTTCCGGGGAGCCTCCGACGCCGTAATAAAGGTCCACTCCGGAATCGGGCAGCGACGGTGCGACCGCGGCCGTGATGTCGCCATCGCCGATCAACCGCAACGCCGCGCCGACCTTCCGCACCCCCGCGATGAACTCCGCGTGCCGTGGGCGATTCAGCATCACCACGACGAGTTCCTGCACCCGCTTGCCGAGCGCCTCGGCGACGGTGCGCAAGACGTCTGCTAGCGGATCGTCGATCTGGATCGGCCGTGCGCCCGTGGTCAGGGCTTTGACAACTGCGGGACCAAAGGCCAGCTTCATGGAGTAAAAGGATGGGATATGATGCATCGCCGGCGTGCCGCCGCGATCCGACACAACCCGCCACTGGCTGGCGGCCATCACCGAGATCGAATTCGGCAGGCCGTTGGCGAGGTTCGTAGTGCCGTCGATCGGATCCACGGCAATGTCGAAGCGCGGCGAGCCTGGCTTCCAGGTGCCGAGCCTGTCGCCGAGGAACAGCCCCGGCGCCTGGTCCTTCACACCCTCGCCGATCACGACTTCGCCACAGATGTCCACCAGATCGAATACGCCGTTGATGGCGTCGCAGGCGGCCGCATCTGCCTTTTCTTTCTCGCCGCGGCCCAGCCAGTGGAGCACGTTGAGGGCCGCATTTTCCGTGGCACGGACAAACTCGAACTCGATCGTCCGTTCCGGATCCGTTGTGGTGAACGACTCGTGTGTCCCGCGGGACAGGTCCGCCTGCTCGAGCATGACCCACCTCCTGAATAGTTCTGAGCAGGCGAGCGGGGGCGTCAGTCCCCTGATGCCTCGTAGAGATCAGGGGGCTGACGCCCCCCGCTCGCCGGGTTGTCTTCTAATCGCGCTGGTTCAGCGGGACGACGTGCCGCACGTCCGGTCCGGTGTAGCGCGAGCGCGGCCGGATGAGCCGGTTGTGTTCGTGCTGCTCGATGAAGTGCGCGCTCCACCCCGTCACCCGCGACATCACGAAGATGGGCGTGTAGAGCGGGATCTCCAACCCCAGGGCGTAGTACAGCCGCCCGGCGGGCCAGTCGAGGTTGGGAAACAGGTGCTTCTCCTCGCCAAGGATCCGCTCGATGATCTCAGCAGTCTCCTCCCAGTGGGTCACGCCGGCCGCCTCCGCCGCCTTGCGGGCGTAGGGTTTCAGGATGCCGGCACGGACGTCCCCGGTCTTGTAGACGCGATGGCCAAATCCCATGATGCGGTCCTTGCGGGCGAGGGCCTGACGCAACCATGCCTCGGCCCGCTCCGGGCTGCCCGCAGCCTCCAGGATCTCCATGACCTTCTCGTTGGCGCCGCCGTGCAGCGGACCTTTCAGAGTGCCGATGGCGGCGACGATCGCCGAATGCAGGTCGGACAATGTCGAGCAGGTGACGCGGGCGGTGAAGGTCGAGGCGTTGAACTCATGCTCGACGTACAGGATCAGCGACACGTCCAGGGCCCGGACGTTGTCCGGCCGCGTCTCCTGCCCGCGCAGCATCCAGAGGAAGTTGGCGGCATTGCCCAGGTCCGGCCGGGCGGGCACCGCCTCCATGCCGCGGCTCAGGCGGTAGTGGGCCGCCACCGCGACCGGGATCTGGGCCACCAGCCGCTCGGCCTTGCGCAGGTTGGCTTCGTGGGAACCGTCCTCGGTTTCTGGGTCGTAGTGGGCCAGGACACTGACCGAGGTGCGCACCACGTCCATCGGATGGATGGCCGGCGGCAGGACGCGCAGCAGGTCGAGCAACGGGTGCGGGAGACTGCGGGCCGCGGCCAGGCGCCGCTGGAAGCCGGCCAGCTGGAAGCGGTTGGGCAGATTGCCGTGGAGCAGCAGGAAGGCGACCTCGTCGAAGCCTGCGTTCTCGACCAGTTCCCCGACCGGGTAGCCGCGGTAGCGCAGGCCGCCCTCGATGGTGGAAACGGCCGTTTCGCCGGCGACAACGCCCTCCAGACCCGGGGAGTAAATCGGCTCACTCATGGCACAGTCCCTCTTACGCATCGCGCGCTTTGGTGTTTCGGTTAGTCTCTGCGAAACAGCCGCGGTCGCGCGCCTCGTACCCAGAGTAACCGAGCAGTTCGTAGAGTTCGGCCCGTGTCGGCATCTGCGGTAGGCGCTCGCGGCCCCCAGGGCCGAGCGGAACGCCGTCAGCGGATAGAGTACCATGCGATAGCCCATGCCGGCCAGGGTAGCGCAACCATTCGGGGTGTTTCGGGGCGGATGGCGACGGAGAACGCGAAGTCAATCGTGACGCAATGTGTGTGCCCAACTCGACGTGACCTGTTCCCGTTTGCGCAGCGGGTGCTTCTGGCGAATTCGCCAGCCCAAGCATCAGCGCCTTATGTGCCCGATTCCGTTGGTGATGCGTCGCGAGGGTTTCCTGAAGAGCTTGTCCTGGAATTGACGAGCCCGAGCGAGGGCTTTCGCACCACGCGCGTCCCCAGCGGTGACTGTGCGGAAGAGCACACCCGGGAGGTAGCTTTCGCACACAACTCCAGCCCAAAATCTCACGACAGCAGACGGACAGCGAACCGCTGGACGTGCCCCCAGCCGCTTTGTGAACTCCTGCGTGTGTGCCTGAGACATCCAGGCAAGGGCCGCACTTGCAGGCCCCCTTTGGTACGCAATTTGCCACACTCCCAATCTCTTAATACGCACGGCGAGCGCCAGGACGGGAGAATTCCACACTGAACGGAGGACCGAGATCATGCGCAGGGAAATCGACATCCTGGTGGGGGCGGCTCGCAAGGAATGTGCAGTGGTTGAAAAGGCGTCCAACGCGTTATGGACGCACGAGGAACTGCTGGAGGCCCGGACGTCCGGGCTCTACCAGGGTCCGGACCGCCTCCTACCCCCCGACAGCAGTTCCGGGGTGACGAGCCCTTTTCCCGGCTGCTCGCAGCAGCGGGCGCTCGCTGGCCTGCGGGGCTTCTATGCGGTTGGCCAGACGGAACACTTCGTCATTTTCAGCAGCCAGTTGTCGGACCGCTCGCCTCCGGCAGAAGGGCCCTGAGAAACCGGCCCCTGCGGATTGATCCCCTGCGATGACAACCCCCGTGAGACGATTCGCCAACGAAGGGGACAGAGAAACCTCGGCATGGTCATTTCAGTGGCCGGCGGACCGGACTCTCCGGCTCCCAGCAGTAGATCATGCCGCTGGCGGCGCTGGGCCAAAAGACCCGGCCATTCGCCAGCGCCGGGTTGACGCAGCCGCGCGGTGCGAAACCGGGCGAGCGCCATAACAGCGTGCCGGTCTTCACGTCACGCACGTTCAAACCGCCCACCGTGATAGCGAAGGAATATTCGGGGGTCAGCGCCACCGGGCTGCACCCGTGTGTGTCGCCACCAAGTTCTCGACAATTGGGATAGTCCTTGCCGTCATCGAGCCGCACCTTGGCGCCGTGGCCGCCGTAGCCGCGCATGACGAGGAAGTCCGCGCCCACGCTGAAGCGCGTGTAGCCGGGCGCGGGTCGCTTCCAGAGCAGCGCCGCGTCCGTGGCGGACACACAGTGCAGGCCCTGATCGTTGAGCAGCAGGCGGTCGCCCGCCAGCACGGGATAGCTGCTGCCAAACCGCTCGTTGGTGCGCCAGAGAACCTTTCCCGTCCTGGCTTCGAGGGCGATGGCTTCACCGCGTTGCTTGTCCCCCTCCTGCTTCCACTGCCACTCGCCCGCCCCCGCGGTGAAGTACATCACCTTGCCATCCGTACAACCGCCAATCGACCCGGAGCGATTCCCCGCGACATTCAGCTCCACCTGCCAGGCCGGCTTGCCGGTGGCCGCGTCCCAGGCCTGGAGGATCGTGGCGGCCGGCGCACCCTTCCGAGCAAAGCCAAAGGCGACCTTGCCGCCCGCCGCCATCGGGGCGGCGCGCTCCCAGATGTACCGGCCGCCGATGTCCGCGGACCAGAGCGTGCGGCCGTCGCGCAGGTCCAGGCAGTGGAAGGCGCCCTCCATGCTGCCGTAGGTGGGGCGGGGAACGAACAGTCGCCCCTCGTGAACGAGCAGGCCCGCGCTGGTCCCCCACTCGGGGCCCGGCAGGGGCCGGCGCCAACGCAACCGTCCCGTGGCCTGTTCCTGGCAGGTGATCACACCCGCGAACGTCACCGTAATGACGTCTTCCTCGGTGGTGACACACGGCGTCAGGAAGTGGCCGAAGCCGCGGACGGCCCAGCGCACCCGGAGGGGTGGTTTCAGCTGGGGGTCGTCCACGAAACAGGTGTTGCCCGCGTTGCCGCAGGTCGAGGGCCAAGTGGAAGCTCTGCCGGTCGCCGATTGGACCTTGCTGCGGGGTTCGTGAATCACCAACTTCTCGTTCGCCGTAGGGTTGAGGGCGGCACCCGGTCCCAGGACGTAGAAGTACCCGTCGTCGCAGCCGAAATAGATGTGGCCGTCCGCGACGACCGGGGAGGAACCGATGCCCTTGCCGTGCGGCGTCCGGAAGCGGAACGGCCTCGCGGTGGGCCTGGCGTTCAGGTCCAGTACGATCAGTTCGCCGCGCAGCGTGGTCGCGACGAGATGGTTTTTCGTCAGCGCGGGGGAACTGGCCAGCGGCGTGGCCTCCGTATCATCGCGCCAGCTGGCTACCGTTTTCCGGGCGGCACAGTCGAACAGGACGATGCCGGTTTTCCCATACGAGGAA
>DASPXY010000456.1:0-4756 GCA_035637055.1 Gemmataceae bacterium
GAACACTATGCCGGTCCTGGCCAGCCCAGTCAGCCCGGAGTAGTGTGCGTAGTTTGCTTCGTCGTCAACCATCGACACGGCGATGTCGCTTTCCGCACCGTCCTCGACGAATCCGAGTTGCCCGAAGCGCTCGGCATCCTCGCGCCGGCAGGTGATGCGCACGTAGGCTCTGTCGCCCATGGCTCCTGACCTCCTCCAAATGAAGAAGGGCCGGAAGACACGGATTTCCGTGCTCCGGCCCCCATCAGCGCGATGTGTATCTGGTTCTACGCCTGCTGCTGTTGCCGCTTCCCGGCCGCAACCTGGACGTAGAACTCGCGTTTGTTCCGCGCCGCCTTCACAACATCGCCGCCTTGGAAGTCCATGGCCACATCCTCGCAGCCCTTTCCCTGGAAGCCTTCGAGGTCCATCGAGCTGTTGCCGTGCTCGTCGATTTCGATGACCACTGTCTTCTCTTTCATCGGAGCCCTCCTCATCGAACTGCGAAGCGTAGTTGTACCTTCTTGCCCTGCGGCGTGTTGATGACCTCTCGCCCTTTGAAAACGTACCCCTTTGCCTTGGCGACCGCCATTGTCTGACGGTCCTTGTAGGTTTGCGACACTCGTCCGATCCAGGCGTCGTCGAAGCCGATTCCTCGGTCGTACTCGCTGATGATCGCTCGATAGACGCCGTTCCCATCACGGGCCAAGCCGATGTCGTTTGACGCCGAGTCCAGGTGCTTCCGCCGGATGATGATCTGAGCCCGCTCGGCCCGTTCGTCGCCCATGTAACCGATGAGGGCCTTGCCCTCGTGGCAGACCTCCGGTTCATAACCGAGTTCACGGAGAGCTTCGACGAGGTATTGCTCGTCGGTCAAAGCTGTACTCATCTCAATGTATTTGCTCATGATCGCCTCCAAAAAAACGAAGATCCGTCTCCGCCGCGGCGGCTGTGACTCCAACGACGATGGTCAGCCACTCTATGCCTCCGCATCCCGGGCTGACGTTTCAGATGCGTGTGCGGATGCGAGTTGCCTCAGGCCATGCCGAACTCGAAGCGGGTCGGCGAGTAATCGCTGCCGTGGCGTACTGGGCGAGACGACGAGCCTGACGATCATCGACGTCGTGGGTAGTCTTTTTCACCGGCGGGCTCGCTGCCTACCCGCAATGACAACTTCGCGGCCTTCCCTGCGGCGCAGGCGCGCACATATTCTGGAGTCGGCGTTCTCAAGCTCGATCGTAAATGCTTGGCGACTACCAGTGAGTTAGGGCGGTGCCACAGCGCAGGCGAATTGCGATTGACTTGCCCACACGTTCTGGCATAGACTGTCTATGCTATGAGAGAGCAGCGCGACGAGATCCCGCCCGGCACGCTTGATATGCTCATCCTGAAGACTCTGGCCGCCGGCGCCGAGATGCACGGCTTCCAAATCGCCGAATCCATCGGGAGGGTCTCGGGCGATGTCCTCCGCGTCGAGGAGGGATCACTCTACCCAGCCCTCCAGCGCATGTTGATTCAGGGCTGGATCAAGGGCGAGTGGAGCAAGACGGAGGAGAACCGTCGCGCGCGGTACTACCGCATCACCGCGGACGGCAAGAAGCGCCTTGCGCGCGAGTTGGAGCGGTACGGGCGCGTCGCAAACGCGATCGCTCGCATCTTGCAACCGGCCTGATATGGGACTGAGGGCATTAGGACGCCGCCTCGCCTGGCTCTGGCGACGCGGCAGATTTGCCGACGAGCTCAACGAGGAGATGCAGCTGCACGTCCAGCTTCGCGCAAGACAGCTCGAGGAGCAAGGGATCGAACGAAGGGAGGCGCATTACATGGCACAACGTCGATTTGGCAATCGGACGGGCGTCCTCGATGCGGCGTCGGCGGCGTGGGGCTGGGGCGCTTGGACGAACATTGGGCAAGACCTCCGAATAGGAGCGCGGTCGCTCCGGAAGGCGCCGGGATTCACTGCCGTCGCCGTGCTCACTCTCGCGGTGGGCCTCGGCCTCAACACCGCCGTCTTCAGCATGGTCAGCGCGGCCATGATCCGCGGCCTTCCTTACCCGCAGACACACCAGCTCGTCTCGTTATGGGAGGAATACGGCCGGCGCGAGCCGGACATCCGAAGCGGCCACGGCACGACGATAGGCAGCGCCGGAGGACCCCGCCGGATGGCGGTCTCCGTCGCCAATCTACTGAACTACCGCGCTGGCGCCCCCTCGTTCGTCGCCCTGGCCTCGCATGAGGGCGCGCCCATGAACCTAACCGGCGCCGGCAGGCCGGAGCGGGTTCAGGGCGAGCGCGTCTCCTCCGAGTTCTTCAGCGTCCTCTGGGTCGCGCCCGCGATCGGCCGCGCCTTCCTCCCCGAAGACGACCGCGAGGGAGCGCCGCCGGTCGCGATCCTGACCCACGCGTTCTGGCAGCGCCGTTTCGGGGGTGACCCGGCCGTGCTCGGACGATCCCTGATGCTCGATGGCAGTCCGTATCGGGTGATCGGAGTGCTGCCGGCAGGGTTCCAGGCGCCGTCGGAATTCGCACTCCCGCTCCGTCCGGAATTCTTCGTGCCTGGCGCCTACTCTAGAGACCTGCTCGCGAATCACGGCGATCACGGCGTCAACGTGGTGGCCCGCCTGCGGCCAGGCGCCTCGATCCAAGCCCCGCAGGCCGAACTGGACCGCGTTTCCGCCGGACTGGCGGCGCAATATCCGCAAACCAATCAGGGCGTCCGCGCCGCCATCGCCCCGCTGCGCGACGACCTGGTCCGCGGCGTCCGCGACTCGCTCTGGGTCCTGCTCGGCGCTACCGGGGTAATCGTGCTCATTTCCTGCCTGAACGTCGCCAACCTGCTGCTGGTCCGCGCCGTGGCGCGCCGGCACGAATGCAGTGTTCGCTTGGCCCTCGGCGCAGGCCGCGGCCGAATGGTCCGCCAGTTCCTTGCCGAAAGCCTCCTGCTGGCAATGGCGGGCTGCGTGGCGGGTGTTCTCCTCGGCGGCGGCCTGATGCGCCTCGCGCTAGCTCTCGCCCCCGCCGATCTCCCGCAGATCCGCGGAGCCACCATGGACTGGCGCGTCTTCCTCGTCTGCTCGGCTGTGGCGGCGCTCTCCGGGGTTTTCTTCGGCATCGCGCCCGCCTGGCAGGCCTCCGGCGCGCGCCCCTCCGATTCGCTCAAGACCAATGCACGAACCGGCAGCGGGAAAACGCAGGTGCAATGGCGCGCGGCCCTCACCGTCGCCGAGGTATCCCTTTCCCTGATCCTCACCATCGGCGCCGGCCTCCTGATCAAGAGCTTCGCCAGCGTGATGGGCGTGGACCTCGGCTTCCAGCCGGACCGCGTCCTCGCCATGAACGTGAATCTTTCCGAGACGCGCTATGCGACTCCGGAGCAGCGGCTGCAATTCTTCGAGCGCCTCGCGGAGCGTGTGGCTGCCCTGCCCGGCGTGCAATCCGTCGCCTACGCCAACCGCATGCCGCTGCGCGGCGGGTGGGGAACGGGGATCGAGGTCGAGACGGCTCCCGGCGTGACACCTGACGCCGATTCCCAAGCGGTGAGCCCTGGCTATTTCGCGACGCTCGGTCTCCAACTCGTGCGCGGGCGTTTCCTGACTCCGGACGACCGGGAAGGCGCGCCCCACGTGGCTGTCGTCAACCAGGCCTTCGTCCGCCAGCGCCTCGAGGGTGCCGATCCCACCGGCAAGCGCCTGCGTCGCGGCCGCGCTCCGTGGGTCGAGATCGTCGGCGTCGTCAACGACATTCGCCGCGCGGGCAAGACCGCCGACATCACTCCCCAAGTCTACTTTCCGGCAGGCCAAGTCAAGCTCTACCCTGTCCGCCTGGCCGACTTCGCGGTGCGCACGGCGGGCGATCCGCGCCATCTCGTCAATGCCATCCAGGACGAGATCTGGGCCCTGGATAAGGACCAGCCCGTCACCAACGTCCGCACGCTCGACGAGATCGTCAGCGAGAGTGCGGCGCTGCGCCGCTTCGAGACCGCATTGCTGGTGCTATTCGCGGGTGTGGCCGTGACACTCGCGTTGATCGGCATCTTCGGCGTCCTGTCCTACGCCGTGACCCAGCGCAGGCCCGAACTGGGCCTCCGGATGGCGCTGGGGGCCGCACCGCGGGACATCGTTGCGCTCGTGCTGCGCCAAGCCGGGGCCCTCATCGCCTACGGGGTCGCGATTGGATTGGCTGGAGCGCTCGCCCTGACGCGGTATTTGGAGAGTCTCTTGTTTCATGTGCGCGCCGCCGATTGGCAAAGCTATGCCGCCGCGGCGCTGCTCCTGGTATCCCTCGCTCTAACCGCCGCCTTGATTCCAGCGTTTCGCGGCGCGAAGGCCGATCCGATGACGGCGCTGCGGGCGGAGTAGTCCCCACGCCCCGCTGGAGCCACGGAGCGGGTAAGACATTTCGTCGCTGCGGTTGCTGTCGAAGGTGATTTTTAAGTTCGGGTGCAAAATCACGCTTCGGGCACATGAGAACCAGGTTGTCGCAGCATCAGTATTTTGCTCCGTTTTCTGGCGGCTACAACAGCCCAGCCGAGAATCACACGCAAGCCCATCCGGGCCATTTTACGCCGTCAGTCCTGTCTGACGGCGTAGTGTTGGTTTAGCAATGTCGACCATCTGAAGCCGGGCTTACGCGCCGGCTGGCGACTGATCGTTAGTATTTGAACGTGTCATGACGGCGTGTCTGCTTTCGGCACGAGTTTCCAGTCCACCTTCGCGAAGCGGACGGCGTCCATCAACGGGGCCAGGTAGGTCTTCTTTGCCTGCGCTACCGCGCTCTC
>DASPXY010000457.1:0-2290 GCA_035637055.1 Gemmataceae bacterium
TCACCCGGCGCGAGATGTCCTGCTGTTCGAGACGGAAGGAAGCCTCAGTGGGCCAGGATACTTCCCAGGAGGAAGGCTCGCCGGTCCAGTCACCTCGTACGATTGGGAGGAGGGTGTAGATCAGTTCCGCCAAGCGGCGGCCGCGTTCGCGAAGGGAAGGGAACGTAGTACGGACAAAGGGCAGGGGGTCGGGCACGGACATGGTCTCACCCTCAAAAATCGGGCCGGCCCGGGTGGAGCGACGGAGGGCGATCGCCCTGATCACCAACCCCATTCTCCCGCACGGGGTATCACAAAGTCAACTACCGCGGCCGTCAGGTTGTCCTCGACCAGATCCCCGGCCCGTCGCGCGCCCGTGAATCAAACTGAAGTCGCGCCCGCGCGAAGCCTGACCCCTTTTCAAGCCTGCTGCAAACTGGGAACGACTTCGGACAGTGCCTCCTTGAGCGCCGCCGTGCGGTAAGGTATCATCCTACCCATCCCCGGCTTTCTGTGCGTCAGAGAGGCCTGTTGCCGCAAGGATGCCGGTCACCGGAGAGCAATCATGGCGATCCACGGCAAGGCTCGTGAACTCATTCAGCGCTGGCATGAGCTTCGCAGCAAGGGCCAGGTTCTCAGCGCCGAGGAACTGTGCCGCGATCACCCCGAATGCCTCCCCGCCGTCCGGCTCCAGATCGAACGCCAGATGAAGCTCGGACCGCTGCTCTGGCGCTGGCAACAGGCACGACAACAGGGACGGCCCGTCGCACCGGAGGAACTCTGTCGCAATAACCCCGAACTGCTGGAGCCCCTCCGTGAGCAAATCCGGCTCCTTGAGGCCCGAATCCCCGACCCCGCCAACCCACCCACGGACACCGACGCGCCCCCCGGCACGGCCGGGGGCCCTTCGGGATCCAAGTTGCGCCTGGAACAAGGCGTCGAGCCGATCCCCGGCTGCCGGCTGGTGCAACGGCTCGGCAGCGGCGGCTTTGGCGAGGTCTGGCGCGCCGTCGGTCAGGGCGGCATCCCGATGGCGGTCAAGTTCCTGCGCCTGGACAACGAGGCCATCGATGTCGAGATTGCCGCTCTGGAACGTATGAAGAACGTCCGCCACGCCAACCTGCTCGCCCTGTTCGGAGCGTGGCGTACCAGTGAGTATCTCATCCTGACGATGGAACTGGCCGACGGCACCTTGCTCGACCGTTTCCGGCAGGCGCAGTCGCAGGCGCTCCCCGGCATCCCCATGCCGCAGATCCTCGATTATCTGCGCGACGCGGCGCGGGGGATCGATTACCTCAACGATCCGCGCCACGTGCTGGGGGACAAGCTGGGCGGCATCCAGCACCGCGACATCAAGCCGCAGAACCTGCTGCTCGTCGGCGATAGCGTCAAGGTGGCCGACTTCGGCCTGGCGAAATTCCTGGAGCGCACCATCACCCGGCACACCGGCTACATGACGCCCGCCTATGCCGCGCCGGAATTTTTCAACGGCGAGGTCTCGCCGCAGTCGGACCAGTACAGCCTCGCCGTGACCTATTGTCACCTGCGCGGTGGGAAATTGCCATTCGGCGGGTCGGCGGCCCAACTGATCAGCGGGCATCTGATGCAGCCGCCGGACCTGACCATGCTCCCCGAGGCGGAGCGGCCGGTGCTCGCGCGGGCGCTGGCGAAGGCACCCAGGGACCGCTGGCCCAACTGCCGGGCATTCGTCGATGCCCTCGCGGCCGTGATCCCCCGGACGAGCCAGGGCGCAACGACCGAGCCGGAGTACCGGACGCCGACGCACCTGGGGCGCCCCACGGCGTTCCCGCGGCGCGGCCGGCAATTTGTGCTGGGGGCGGTCGGGGGCGCGCTCGTGGCTCTCCTGGGGGTGCTCGGCTACTGGCTCTGGCGCGGTCCGCAGACACCCGCCGCCGAAGGGTACGCCGGCGAGGTGCGCTGCTTCAGCGGCCACAAGGGGGCGGTGGCAGCGGTCGCCTTCTCCCCGGACGGCGAACACGCCCTGAGCGGCGGGGTGGATAAAACGGTGCGGCTGTGGAAGGTGGCGACCGGCGAGGAAGTACGCTCGTTCGGGCCGCACGACAAGGCCGCTCACGCGGTCGCTTTCTCACCGGATGGTCAGCGGGCCGCGTCCGGCAGCGAGGACGAGACGGTGCGCGTGTGGGAGGTGAGCAGCGGCAAAGAGCTGAAGCGCTTCAAGGGAGTTGGCTTGGCGGTCGATCAACTCGTTTTCTCACACGACGGCCGCAGGATTTTGGCCGTGGACTGGCTGGGCGATGTCCACGTCTGGGACGTTGGGACAGACAAGAAG
>DASPXY010000458.1:0-4454 GCA_035637055.1 Gemmataceae bacterium
CCCTGGTGACCCCGAGCCGGGGACTCCTTCCCGGAGCGCGTGGTTCCCGTTTGCAACAATGATTCGTGATTGATCCCTGCCGCCTCCCCCGCACACCGCCTTGTTCGATCGAGGGAGGACAGCCCACCAGACAGGTCAGTGACCCTGGCAGGGGCGCCTGCGCGCCGAGGAGAGCCCGGGAGAAAGATCACCTCGGTGCGCTGGGCAACCTGTCTGGGGGGAGGTTCCTTGCAACCGAAGCACGCAACCCCTCGGGCTTCACCGCATCCAATCGGCACATCCTCTCGGTCGCTCCGCCGCCCGCCCGTGCGGCTCTTCCTCAGAAAATCCGCCCGCCTGAGTAATAATCATTCGATGCCCGCTGGTGCGAGGACGCGCCGGCGACAAGACCGCCAACGGTTGGCAAGGATGCCTTGGTGTAGCTCGTTCCAGTAAGGCGCGAATGCGCTCGAAGAAAGGAGGCCCCGTCAGGGGGTACTTCAAGCAACGGGAGATCGAATACGAGGATCTGTGCCGGATCGAGGAGGTGCCCATCGGGGCCGCCCACCTGGCCCACTGTCCCGACTGCGGGACAACCTACGACCCACTGACCTGGGCACGTCGAGGCGTATCGCCTCGCAAACTACCTCAGCAGCCATCACGATGACCTTGTCGATGCCCTGGGGATGAGGACCGCCGACGGCTTACCGACGCCATCAAGGACATCGCGCAGCGCTTTCCGAACCGCTGCATGTGCGGTGCTCCTGGTCTCAGGGAATCGGCGACGACGCACGTCCCCGAGCCTCAGACACCTCGATCTTGATGGGCAAAGGCTCGAAAAAGTCGAACTCGAACAGCGTAGCCGGTGATAAACGCACGGTGGCGGTCGAACTTGCGGATGGGGAGCGATCCCGGCTCTGGACAATTGGGCCTGGCGGGGCTCGAGCACCAGAGGCGTGCCGAAGAAATCGAGGACTTGGGGCCAGGCGAATGGTAGAATCATTAGCTGTCTCCCGGAAGAGAATCGACCTGGCACGTCAACCAGTCCGCTGCGAAAGGGAGAGACAACGTTCCGCAACCTGCCGAGAGATCTTGGTCAGGGATTGCTGCCGCGGGCTGGAGCATTCTGGACTGTTTCAATGAATGAAGTCACCCGCATTCTATCCGACCTCGCACAGGGCGACGCCCACGCCGCCGGGCAGTTGTTGCCGTTGGTGTACGAGGAGTTGCGTAAACTGGCGGCGGCCCGGATGGCTGAAGAAGCCCCCGGCCACACCCTGAACGCCACGGCCCTCGTCCACGAAGCGTACCTGCGGCTCATCGAACCGGCCGACGCCGCCCGCTGGGACAACCGCGGCCATTTCTTCGCGGCCGCGGCCGAGGCCATGCGGCGGATCCTGGTGGAGGCGGCCCGTCGGAAGCGGCGCGAGAAGCACGGCGGGGACCGGCAGCGCCTCGACCTGGACGCCGCTCAACCCGCTGCCCCAGACGCCCGTCACGACCTCGTCGCCCTCGACGACGCCCTTACTCGGCTGGAGGCCGAGGATCCGCAAGCAGCGAAACTCGTCGAACTCCGTCACTTCACCGGGCTGTCCGTCGCGGAGGCGGCCCTGGCCCTGGGAATCTCCCCGCGCACCGCGGACCGGGTGTGGGCGTTCGCTCGGGCCTGGCTGCATCGGGAACTGGCCGACACGGCCGCCAATCCGGAAAAGTAGCAACCATTTTGGCGTGATTTCGGCGCCACGTCGCATTGTTTGTGGGCCGTCTCCCATGAAACACCCCGGATCTGGCCGGCCGCAACCCGTGCGTCCTCACAAGGGTTTCGCGATGACCGAGCGTGAGATCTTCCTGGCAATGCTCGACCTCCCCGACCAGGCGGCCCGTTCCCAGTACCTGGACGAGGTTTGCGGCGGCAGCCCGGCAATGCGCGCGCGGGTCGAATCCCTGCTCCTGTCGCATGACACGGCTGCCAGCTTCCTCGGCCGCCCGGCCGTCCAACCACCAGAGCCGAACGTGTTGGCAACCCTCGAAGGCGGCAGCGTGGCGACCCCGACAGACCCGCACGCGGCGGACACCGACCTCACGTTCCTCGACAAGCCAGGCCGGCCAGGTTCCCTCGGGCGACTCGGCCATTACGAGGTGCTCGAGGTCCTCGGTCGGGGCGGCTTCGGCATCGTGTTTCGCGCCTTCGACGACACGCTGCAGCGCGTGGTCGCGGTCAAGGTACTGGCCCCCCAGTTGGCCGCCACCTCGCCCGCCCGCAAACGGTTTCTGCGCGAGGCGCGGTCGTCCGCCAAGGTGCGGCACGAGCACGTCGTTCAGGTCTACGAGGTCGGGGAACAGCCGCTGCCCTACCTGGTGATGGAGTTCATCCCCGGCGAGACGCTCCAGGAGCGCCTCGACCGGACCGGTCCGCTCGACGTGCCCGAGGTGTTGCGGATCGGCCAGCAGATCGCCGAGGGGCTGGCCGCGGCCCATGCGAGTGACTTGATCCACCGCGACATCAAGCCCGGCAACATCCTGCTCGAAGGCGGGCAGAATCGGGTCAAAATCACCGACTTCGGTCTGGCCCGCGCTGCCGACGATGCCAGCATCTCGCAGAGCGGCGTCATTGCCGGCACGCCGCTGTTCATGGCCCCGGAGCAGGCCCTCGGGCACAAGCTCGACCAGCGGGCCGACCTGTTCAGCTTCGGCAGCGTGCTCTACCAGATGGTGAGCGGCCGGCCGCCGTTTCGCGCTTCCTCCGCGCTGGCCGTCCTCAAGCGCGTGGCCGAGGAAACGCCGCGCCCCATTCCGGAGATCATTCCCGAAGCGCCGGCGTGGCTGTGCGACATCATCGCCAAACTCCACGCCAAGAACCCGGACGACCGCTTCCAGTCGGCCCGGGAAATCGCTGACGTGCTCGCCGACTGCGAGGCCCAGCTCACGGCCCACGCCAGGGTCAAGAATTTCTCCCGCATCCCCCGTGGCAAGCCACAGCGTTCGAGGCGGTGGAAATGGGCTGTCGCGGCGGCCGTCCTGTTACTACTCGTCCTCGCCCTGGCGCTGACGGAGACCGCCGGGGTAACTCATTTGTTCGGGAACCGCTCAACACCGACCGAGCCGCACAAGCCCGATAGTAATGCAAAGCCGCCCTCTGAGGCGAAGCCAAAGGTCGCGGTCCCGCCACCAGCGCCGACCATCCATGACACCTGGCTCAAGGCCGTCGCTCTCCTGCCTCTCGACCAGCAGGTGGAGGTGGTGGCCGCCAGGATGAAAGAACGTCTCCCTGACTTTGAGGGCGCTTTCCTCAAGGCAATCCCTGCCATGTCTGCCGAGAGGCAAGTGGTCCTGGTAGACGTGTGGCTGAAGGAACGCAAGCCCGCCTTTGCCGGCTTTGAGGACGCCTGGCTCCAGGCCATCCCTGCCACACCTGCCGACAGGCGGGTGGTCCTGGTGGAGGCGTGGCTACGCGAATGCAATCCCGGCTTTGCTGATTCGGTGACGCACAAGATCGAGGACGGCGTGGTCACGAACCTGGAAGTGCCATTGCCGATCGTGCAGGATCTGACGCCCCTGCGGGCGTTGACCGGACTGCGGACGCTCACTTGCCGCAGCACGGCGGGTTACGACAACCAGGCCACCCGTGATGCCGCCGTGTTGCGCTCGCTGGGGGCGCTGGAGAAAATCAACGGCAAGCCCGTGGCCCAGTTCTGGAAGGAGGCCCTGGCCCGGCAAGCGGAATTCAAGCAGTGGCTGCAACTGGTTCCTGCGCTGACTGCCGAACAGCAGGCCGCAGCGGTGGCCGCCAAGTTGAAGGAACGCAACCCCGGCTTGAGTGACGAGGTGGGCCACAAGAGCGAAGACGGCGTGGTGACGGAGATATCGCTTGGGGGCAACGTGACCGACCTGTCACCGGTTCGGGCACTGCCGGGCCTGCAGGCTTTTCGGCTCCGTCATTCCCGGGACGTTTCCGATTTCTCCCCGCTCTCGGGCATGAAGCATCTGACGGTGCTCGAGCTGCACCTCTGCCACCAGGTGAGGGACGCGGGCCTGGCCCACTTCAAGGACCGCAAGAACCTGACGCACCTCGACCTGACCCACGCGAAGCAGGTGACGGACGCGGGCCTGGCCAACTTCAAGGGCTGCAAGAACCTGACGTACCTGCGCCTGGACTGGACGCAGGTGACGGACGCGGGCCTGGCCAGCTTCGAGGACTGCAAGAACCTGACGGATGTTATGCTGGCCGCCACGCAGGTGAGCGACGCGGGGGTGGCTCACCTCAGGGACTGCAAGGACTTGACGTATCTCAACCTGGCCCAGACGCAGGTGACCGAGGTGGGGCTGGCTCACCTCAAGGACTGCAAGAACCTGAAGGAACTCGTGCTTCTCGAAGCGAGCAAGGTCGCCGACCTGTCGCCGATCAAGGATCTGAAGCTGACGCGCCTGAACTGCGTGGCCACGGGAGTGACCGACCTGTCGCCGCTGAAAGGCAT
>DASPXY010000459.1:0-5604 GCA_035637055.1 Gemmataceae bacterium
TGTACCTGTTCCGGCTGAAGGATGAGGGCATCATGTTCTATTACGGTCGCCCGGTCCTGCGCCTGGCGAGTCCGGCCGATTTGCCCTGCCGCGGTACACCCGTGTACTGTATCCTGGAGGAAGCCGAATGGGAGCAGTGGCAGACACCTCGGCCGGTGCAAGTGTTGCACCACCTGACCGACGAGCAAGGGGCACCGATCGTGCTCGTGCGCGTGGGTGGTTGAGGGTGGTTGGAAACCCCTCCCCCCAACCCCCTCCCCGAAACGGAGAGGGGGAGCAAGACAAAGAAGAGTCTTCTTCTCCCCCTCTCCGTTTCGGGGAGGGGTTGGGGGGAGGGGTTTCCACCCTGAAGGAGTGCCTCCATGACGAGCGCCACCATCCCGGAAGGTGTCAAAATCCGCAGCATCGGCGAGCTGACGCGGGAGGTGAAGGATCTGCTCGAAGAGGGTTTCGCTTCCGTCTGGGTCGCCGGCGAGGTGTCGAACCTGGCGCGGCCGAACTCCGGTCACGTGTATCTGGTGCTCAAGGACGGCGAGGCCCAACTGCGAGCGGTCATCTGGCGCGGCATCGCTTTGCGGTTGCGTTTCGACCCGCGCGACGGTCTGGAAGTGATCGTGCGCGGCCGCATGACCGTCTATCCGGCGCGCGGCGACTATCAGCTGGTGATCGAGGAACTGCATCCCAAGGGGGTCGGCGCCCGCGACCTGGCCTTGCGGCAGCTGCACCAGAAACTGTTCGAGCGCGGCTATTTCGATCCGAAGCGAAAAAGGCCGATGCCGCGCTTCCCGCGCCGCATCGCGCTCGTCACCAGCCCGACCGGCGCTGCGGTGCGCGACATGCTCGAAATCCTCGGCCGGCGCTGGTCCGGCGCCGAGCTGTGGGTCTGTCCGGTGCGCGTGCAGGGAGACGGGGCGGCGGTCGAGATCGCAACGGCCATTCGGCGGCTGAATCGCCTGGGAAATGTGGACGTGATGATTGTTGGTCGGGGCGGCGGGAGCGCCGAGGACTTGTGGGCGTTCAACGAGGAAATCGTCGCCGAGGCGATTTACGAATCGCGCATCCCGGTGGTGTCGGCGGTGGGCCACGAGATCGACGTGACCATCGCCGACCTCGTCGCTGATCGCCGCGCCCTGACGCCGAGCGAGGCGGCCGAGTTGGTGGCGCCGAGTCGCGACGATTTGCTGGAGGGATTGCGCGGACTGCAAACGCGCCTGCGCGACCTGATGACGGCTCGTCTGCGTCAAGGGTGGCAGCGCTGGCAAGATCTGGCAGAGCGCCCGGCGCTGCGGCGGCCGCGCGAACGGGTCCACGAAATGGAACGACGGCTCGATGAATGGGACGAGCGTTTGCAGCGATCGCTGCGGCAGCGCTTGGGGCTGGCGCGGCAGGCGGTGGAGGCGACGGCGGCCCGGCTGGAGACGTTGAGTCCCTTGAACGTGCTGAGTCGCGGCTATAGTCTAACGCGCACGGAGCGAGGCCACATCGTGGTGCGCAGTCCGGAACAGGTGCGGCCAGGGGATCGTTTGGTGACCATCGTCGAGCACGGCCGGATTCTGAGCCGTGTGGACGGAACGGAACACGGACCACACACATGAACGATTCTCCCTCGGACAATCTAACCTTCGAGCAAGCGCTGGCGGAGTTGGAAGGGATCGTCCGCGCCCTCGAAGACGGGCAAACCGGCCTGGAAGAGTCGCTGGCGCGGTACGAGCGTGGCGTCGGCCTACTCAAGCGCTGTTACGGTCAGCTGCGTCAGGCCGAGCAACGGATCGTGTTGCTGACGGGGGAGGATGGCGAGGGACAACCGTTGACACGACCCTTCGAGCACGCGGCGACGCTGGACGCAGTGCAGGGCGAGCCGCGGCGTCGAAGGAAAAGCGTGGATGGGTGATCCCAGGAGTTCGGCGGTGGAGGAGACGCGGATGGATGACAGGCGGGAAGAAGCTCGCGATTCCATCCGTTACCGCGTCTGGTCGGGGTATTACGACGCGGATGAGGTGTTCGACAGCATCCTTGACGATGTCTTGTTCGACTCAGACGACGATGATGACAAGTGGCTCCGCGCAGCGATTCGCCGCGAGTTCCAGAAGAAGCGTAAGGCAGAACAGAACTGGCCGACAATCACCAGTTGCGACCATCTCGACCAAGTGTTCGAGTCGTTGCGAAGCCGGGGCGTTCTCACGCGGCACAGGTGCGGGCTGACGATCCAGGACGGGCTGGATGTAATTGACGGGCTATACGCGGAGGCGGGCGGCAAGCGGTCGGGGCTCTCCGGATACTGCTTCTACCACCTGCAGGACATGGAAGGGGCCATGTGGGGTGAGGTCGGTCTGTGGTTGGCCTTTGGCAGTTTTCCCCCAAGTCGCAAGCACGCCGTTGAAGTCGGCCAACTCGTACGCAAGGAGTTTGAGCGGGCTGGCTTCACGGTGGAGTGGGACGGTACGGCCGAGAACCGGCTACTCCTCAAGGGGTTCCGGTGGCAGCGGCGCAGTCCAGAACGCCGAACCAACCACGGCACCTGACCTGGGCTACAAAGTGGGAGTTGCTTTGACGGACGATCTGCGCGAGTACATGAAGTCCCGGCAAGCGCTGGTGGAGGAATACCTGCGCGGCTCCTTCCGTCCCGGCGACGGCTGTCCGCTGGCGCTCGCCGAGGCCATGCGCTATAGCCTGCTGGCCCCGGGCAAGCGTCTCCGTCCCCTGCTAGTGCTGATGGCCTGCGAGGCTGGCGGCGGACGCGACGAGATCGCCTTGCCGGCAGCCTGCGCCGTCGAGATGATCCATACCTATTCGCTGATCCATGACGACCTGCCGGCGATGGACGACGACGATCTGCGCCGCGGTCTGCCGACCTGTCACAAGCAGTTCGGCGAGGCGCTCGCCATCCTCGCCGGGGACGCCCTGCTGACGTTGGCCTTCGAGGTTCTGGCCGATCGTTATCCGGGTGCCACCGCCGCGGCGATGTGTCGCGAGTTGGCCCGTGGGGCCGGAGCGGCCGGCATGGTCGGCGGGCAGGTGCTCGACCTGGCCGCGGAGGGTCGCTTGCGGATGAGCACGAGCGATGCCGCCAAGCCGCGGACGGCCTTGTCCCGGAATCTCGAGGCCCTCGCGGAGATTCACGCGCTGAAGACGGGAGCCCTGTTCCGCGGCTGCCTGAGGCTCGGCGCTCTGGCTGCACAGGGCGAGCGACCCGGGGGACCGGACGCCAGCCTGCTGCGGGCGCTCGACAGTTACGGCTACTGCTTCGGTCTGGTCTTCCAGATCACCGACGACCTGCTCGATGTCGAGGGCGACGCGGCGCAACTCGGCAAACAGGTGCGGAAAGACGCGGTCCGAGGCAAACTGACCTATCCCGGATTGCTGGGCGCCGTCGATAGCCGCTGCCACGCGGAGGAATATGACCGACTGGCTCAGGAGGCGTTGCAGCCCCTGGGCGCAGCGGCGGAACGCCTCGCCGACCTGATCCGGTTCATCCTCGCGAGGGACCGCTAACGCATCACTGTTCGTAGGGCACGCAGCCTTGCGTGCCCCTCTGCCGGGCACGCAAGGTTGTGTGCTCTCCGAGAGCCGACCGCTAATGGAATGGGAGAAATGTCCAATGAGCGAACTGCTTTCCACGATCCACTCGCCCGCTGATTTGCACCGGCTGGATGACGGCCAGCTGCTGCAGTTGGCGCAGGAGATGCGCGACGAACTGGTGCGCGTGCTGAGCATCCGCCCCGCTCACTTTGCCAGCAATCTCGGCGTCGTGGAGCTGTGTCTGGCGTTGCACCTGACCTTCGACTTCAGCAAGGATCGCCTGATTTGGGATACAGGCCATCAAATTTATCCTCATAAGCTGATCACCGGCCGCTACCGTCAGTTCGAGAACATCCGCACGCGCGGCGGCCTGATGGGTTACCCCAACCCGCATGAGAGCGACTACGACCTGTTCATGACCGGCCACGCCGGCTGTAGCATTTCCTGCGCCCTGGGCCTGAAGGCGGGCGACGAGTTGGCGGGCCACGGCGAACGGCACAGCGTCGCCGTGGTCGGCGACGGGGCGTTGCCGTCGGGCATCGTCTTCGAGGCGCTCAACCATGCCGGACATCTGCGCAAGAACCTGTTGGTGATCCTCAACGATAACAAGATGTCCATCTGCCCGCGGGTCGGGGCGCTGGCGTCCTGCCTGGATCGCGCCCGCTTGACGAGCTTCTATCAAGGCTCGAAGCGCAACCTGCGCAAGCTGCTCTCGAAGGTGCCATTGCTCGGCGGCGTGGCGACGGCGGCTCTCGACCAACTCCGCGACGGCCTGAAAGCACTGCTAACCGGCGGCATGCTGTTCGAGGAACTTGGCTTCCGCTACATCGGCCCGGTGGACGGCCACGACCTGCCGGGGCTGCGTCGCTGGCTGGAGAAGGTCAAAAGGCAGCAGGGGCCGACGCTCCTGCACGTCCTGACGGTCAAGGGCCACGGGGTGCTGCAAGCGAGCGAGGATCCGGTGACGTACCACACCCCGCCAGTCTTCGAGAAGGTCGGACCAGATCGCACGATCGTGTCGCTGAAGCGTGGTGGCAGCAAGGCGTACACCGACGTGGTGGCGGGACAGATCTATCAGAGCCTGCGCGAGAATCCGCGTGTCACGGTGATGACCGCCGCGATGTGCCAGGGCAACAAGCTGGAGAAGGTGCGCGCGGACTTTCCGGATCGCTTTTTCGACGTCGGCATTTGTGAGTCGCACGCGGTCGCCTTCGCCGCCGGCCAGGCAAAAGCGGGATTGCGGCCGATCGTGGATATTTACTCGACCTTCCTGCAGCGTGCGTTCGACCAGCTGTTCCAGGAGGTGGCGCTGCAAAACCTGCCGGTGACGTTCTGCCTGGATCGAGCGGGCCTGACCGGGCCGGATGGACCGACCCATCACGGCGTCTTCGACACGACGTACCTGCGTCTCTTCCCGAACTTCGTGGTGATGGCTCCGGGGGACGAACTGGACGTGGCGCCGATGCTGCGCTTTGCCCTCGGCCACGACGGCCCGGCGGCGCTGCGTTACCCCAAAGCGAGTTTGGAGCGTGTCGAGCGCGGCGTGGCTCCGGTGGAACTGGGTCAGGCGGAGATTTTCGAGTGGGGCGTGGACGGCGTGCTGGTGGCCTACGGCACGCTGTTCCCGGCGTGCGTGAAGGCGGCGGAGAAGTTGCGGGCGGAGGGCCTGGAGATCGGCGTCATCAATGCACGCTTCGCCAAGCCGCTCGACCGGACGACGCTCCTCAAGGCGGTCGAAGAGTTGCCGCTGGTCGTCACCGTCGAGGAAGGGACGCTCGAAGGCGGCTTCGGCAGCGCGCTGCTGGAGGCCGCGAACGGGGCCGGGTTGGACACGCGCCACATCATCCGCCTGGGGATTCCCGACCGCTTCATCGAGCACGCCGAACGCTCGGAGTTGCTCGCCGACCTTGGCCTGACTGCCGATGGCCTGTGTCAGACGGTGCAGCAGGCCCTGGGGCGCCGAATGGAGGGGCCGAAGCGCAAATCCTGGAGTGTAAGCCAGAGCCTGTAAAATCCGCCGTTTGTGGGAGCCCGACGCGCCAGCGAGGGCTGTCCCTCGCTGGCGCGTCGGGCTCCCACAAACGG
>DASPXY010000460.1:0-2440 GCA_035637055.1 Gemmataceae bacterium
GCGCCTCGGCTTCTTGTGCGACAGAGAGAGCTTGCGACATGGCAGTTCCTCGGAGGCGGGGAGTGGATTTTTCGTCGAAACGACCGCTTGCCCTTTTGTGTACAAAGATTCCACCAACTTTTCAGCTGCCCACACGTGCGCGGTGGGAGGGTTCGAGGCAATCTATCGATTTCGGCCCTCCGTTGAAGGCCGCAGGGATCCCCTCACCGACACAATCCGTGTGTCCCTCTCCGATACCCCCCGCTTGCCCACTTTCTCTCACTTCTCCTGCTGATGCGACGGAGCGGAGCGGCTATACTCAACACGAGCAGAGGATGGACACAGGTTCTCATTGTGTTGGGGTTGGAGCGAGTGTGGCGGTGGCGGCGCCTACCGAAATGTGCGCACGACGAACGGGGATTAACGCGGGAGAGGGTGTCCGCGTGGAATGCGATGAGACGAATCCGCCCCTTCCCCTATTATCTCACGCCGGAGACGCGCACACAAGGGGAGAGCGCCAGCGCCGTTTGTGCGAGTGGAGAGAGTCATGGGGCAGCGTCGTCAAATCGCCGGTTCGCGCATCCTGATCACCGGGGCGTCGCAGGGCATCGGCCGTTCGCTCGCGGAACAGGCCAGCCTCCGCGGCGGCAAGGTGCTGGCGGCGGCACGCTCCGAGACGCTTCTCCGTGAGCTGGCCGAACAGGTGCGGGCACGCGGCGGCGTCCTGGAGACCGTGCTGGCCGACGTGACCAGCCCCGAGGATCGGCAGCGCATGGCCGACGCCGCGGTGCAGCACTTCGGCGGCCTCGACATCCTCATCAACAACGCGGGGATCGGCGCCACAGGCCACTTCGCCGACTGCGCCGCCGACCGCCTCCGCAAGATCATGGAGGTGAACTTTTTCGGCCTGACCGAGACGACGCGCGTCTGCCTGCCGCTGCTGCGCAAGGGCAATCGGCCCGCCATCGTCAACATCTCCTCCATCGCGGGCAAGCGTGCGCTCCCGGCGCGGAGTGAATACTCCGCCAGCAAGTTCGCGGTGCAGGGCTTCAGTGAAGCGCTGCGGGCGGAACTGTCCAAGGACGGCATCGACGTGCTGCTGATCTGTCCCGGCCTGACGCAGACCAACTTCTCGAAGAACATGCTGGAACAGAAGGCGAAGGTGCAGCTCGACCACATGCGGGGCATGACCGCGGACCAGGCCGCCGCCGCCACGCTGCGCGCCATCGAACGCGGCAAGAACGAGATCACATTGACGTTCAAGGCGAAGCTGATCGCGTTCGTCAGCCGTTTCTTCCCGCGCCTTGCCGACCGCATCGCCGCGCGCAAGGTCCGTTCGCTGTTTGTCGATGAGATCGCGGCGCGGCGCCAGCAGCAGAGCGGACAGCCGAGCGCCTCGACGCAAGTGCCTGCGGACAAGACGGCGCAGGCCGCCCCCGAGCGGTAGAAGCAGCCCCCAAGCAATTTCCCTTGACCGGGCCAGCGAGCGTGCAACAATGCCTCAACAGACGCTCGCCAACTGGTAAAGGGATGATTCATGAGCGACGAGATAGGGCGCGACCCCGACTTTGACCAGGAGTGGGCGGCACAGCTGCTGAGCGCGGATGTCGAGTTCGCAGACAATCCGGAGCCGCGTTGTCCATGCCTGCTGCTGCTCGACACCTCCGGTTCGATGCGCGGTGAGCCAATCCGCGCCCTGGGCAACGGACTGGCCTCCTTTCGCGAGGAACTGCTCAAGGACGGGCTTGCCCGGCGGCGCGTCGAGATCGCCGTCGTGAGCTTCGGCGGGGCGGTGCGCGTGCTGCAGGACTTCGCCACGGCGGACGCCTTCCAGGTTCCGCCCCTGACCGCGGAAGGGCTCACCCCGATGGGCACCGCCATCCTCGCCGGTCTGGACATGGTCGAGCGGCGCAAGGGGCGCTACAAGGCCAATGGTGTGGCCTACTATCGGCCGTGGGTCTTCCTCCTCACCGACGGGGCCGCGGAAGGGGAGCCGGAAACCCTGATCCAACAAGCAGCCGCACGCATCCGCGCGGAGGACGC
Source organism: Gemmataceae bacterium (assembly GCA_035637055.1). Classification (GTDB taxonomy): domain Bacteria; phylum Planctomycetota; class Planctomycetia; order Gemmatales; family Gemmataceae; genus DASPXY01. Next base: position 2,023 of record DASPXY010000460.1, read on the forward strand.
CGCCAAACGCATCGCCTTTTTTGCGGTGGGTGTGGAAGGGGCCGACATGCCTCAGCTGGCCGCTCTCGCCCCACGTCCCCCCTTGAAGTTGCACGGGCTCCACTTCGTCGAACTCTTTGTCTGGCTGTCACGCAGCACTCAGCAAGTGGCCAGCTCCCGAGTGGGCGACCAGGTCAGCCTGCCGCCCGTCGATTGGGGATCGGTCTAATGGCCGGCTCTGCACCAAGCTGGCGGACAGCCGGCGTGTCGGTGCCGGGCGTCAGCCACCTGCGGGCCGGCATTCCCTGCCAGGATGCCCACCGCTGCGAACAACTTCCGGGCGGCGTCCTGGTGGCGGTCGTGGCCGACGGCGCCGGCTCGGCGGCTCGGGCCGAAATCGGTGCGGCCTGTGCGGTGAGTGCAGCTGTCCAGGCGACGA
>DASPXY010000461.1:0-6545 GCA_035637055.1 Gemmataceae bacterium
CCATCGATGCCGTTGCCATCGGCACGAAGCTCGGCCAGGTGACGGCCGCCCTCGGCCGCCTGCCACTCGTCAGCGATTTCTATAACCAACTCGCCGCGCTCGATCTGGGTGAGGTGCTCGGGAAAGAGAAAAAAGCGGTCCTTGAACTCGACAAGCGCAAGGATCTCGACGCCCGCCGCTCCGTGTTCCTCCACCGGGTTCGCTTCCTCGAAGTGCCTCTCGGCAACCTGTCCGACGCCTCCGGGGACGTCGCTGCCGGCACGCTCTTTCGCGAGAAATGGTCGCTGCGCTGGAGCCCGCAGATCGAGCCGGCCCTGATCGAGCAGAGCCTGCAGGGCGACACGGTCGAAGCCGCGGCGGTGAATCGGCTGCGTGAGGAACTGGGGCGCGACGAGCAGCACGCCGGTCGCACCTGTCAGCGCCTGGTCCGTGCCGTCGCTATGGATCTGCCCGACCTGGTGCGGCACGTCGAGGACGCCTGCGGCCGCGCCATTGACGCCGACGGCCGTTTCGCCTCGCTCAGCCAGGCGCTCGGGAACCTGGCGCTGCTCGACCGCTACGCGGCCCACCGTCACCTGCGTCGCGACATCCTTGGCGACCTCATCGTCCGCTGTTTCGACCGCGCCTGTTTCGCGCTGCCCGAGGCCGCCTCCGTGCCGGAAGAACAGCAGGCCGAAGTGGTGTCGGCGCTGCTCGGCGTGGCCGAGGTGGCGCTGCGCTCTGATCGCCCGGGCGTGGATCGCAAGCTGTTCGCCGACTACGTACGCCTGGCCGCGAAAGACGCGACGGTGCCGTTCCTGCGCGGCGCCTTCCTGGGTATGTTAACGGAGATTCGCGAGCTGACACCGGAACAACTGGCAGCCGAGGTGTCGGCGCTGGCACGGGCACCCGCAGAGCAGATGGTCACCGCAGGCGATTTCCTCGACGGCGTCCTGGCGGCGTCGCGCACGTCGATCCTGCTCGGGGCCGACGCCCTCATCGGGGCGCTCGACGAACTGCTACGGGCCGCGGCGTGGGAGTCATTCCTGGTGATGCTGCCGCGCCTGCGGGCTGCCTTCGAGCGGTTGCACGAACGGCATCGCGATTCACTGGCGGCGTCCGTCGCCGAGCGCTACGGGCTGACGGAGAAGGAGTCGCTCACCGAACTGCGCATGAGCGTCGGAGCCGCAGCACGCATCGCCCGCATCGATCGTCAGGTTGCCGACATCATGGAGAAATGGGATTTCTAATGACGCCTCCTCTCTCGAACCTGGACACCCACACGCTGGCACGCTGGCGCCTGATCCTCGGGAAAAACGCCGAAAGCCACGACGTTCGCTGCACCGGCGATGCCCAGTGCGAGCGGATCGAGCAACTCGTCGGTTTTTTGTTCGAGGGCAGCGGCGGCAAAGGGGGCGGTGGCAAACCGGGTGATCGAAAGGGCGGCAGCGGCTCCTCCACGTTGACCGTGCCGGAGTGGGTCGATCTGGTCTCCGAACTGTTTCCGCGCCATGCGAAAGAGGTGCTGGAGCGCGAACTCGTGCGGCGCCGCGGTATCGCCGAACTGCTGGAACGGCCGGACCTGCTCGAAAAGGTCGAGCCGAACACCGAACTCGTCAAGACCCTGCTCACTCACAAGGGCCTGCTCAACGCGAAGACGCGCGTGCTGGCGCGCAAGATTATTGACAAGGTCGTCCAGGAGCTGAAGCAGAAACTCAAGGTTCAGGTGCAGGCGGCCATCACCGGGGCGATCCGCCGCGATCGCCGCTCGCCGCGGCGCGTGTTCCGCAATCTCGACCTCCGCACTACCCTGCGCCGCAACCTGAAAAACTACGACGCCGACCTCGGCAAGCTGCTCGTCGATCGGCTGTTCTTCTTCGCGGCGGAACGGCGGCAACGGCCGTGGCACGTTATCGTCGTCGTCGATCAGTCCGGCTCGATGCTCGACTCGGCGATCTTCGCCGCGATCATGGCGTCGATCTTCGCGGAATTACCTTCCGTGCGGACCTCATTAGTCCTATTCGATACCCAGGTCGTCGATCTGTCGGACATGGTCGGGCAACCCGTGGACGTGTTGCTGTCGGTGCAACTCGGCGGCGGCACAGACATCACGCAGGCGCTGATGTACGCGCAGGGGCTGGCGCGCGAGCCGGGACGCACGCTCCTGGTGCTGATCACCGATTTCTACGAAGGGCGCGACGAGCGCGATCTCGTCCGGCAGGTGCATGCGATGTCCGGCGCGGGCATCCGCATGGTTGGCCTGGGGGCGCTGGGGTACGATGCCCGCCCAGCCTACAACAAACAGACGGCGGGCAAGCTGCGCAAGGTCGGCATGGACGTGCTCGTCTGCACGCCGGAGAAACTCGCGGAGTGCATGGCCCAGATCATTCGCGGGTAGTGCAGGTTCCAGGGAGCTTGGGAACGAGCCGGAAGCGTCAGCGACGGGGAAGGTAGTCTGGAACTTGGTTGGCGAGCGGCGCGGCGTGAGCCCGCCGGTGAAGCCTTCACCGGCGGGCTCACGCCGCGCCGCTCGCCTTTTGACCGGCGGGCTCACGCCGCGCCGCTCGCCTCGTTGTTACTGCCTCTCACGTCACGGTCACGTTGAAGCTCGTGTCCACGGTGGCCCCGCTCTTGTCGGTGGCGCGGACAGTGATCGTCGTCGTCCCGGCCTGCCCTGCCGTGACGGTCAGCCGTTCGTTGACGACGCTCGTGCTCGCCACCGTCGGGTTGGTGTTGCCCACCACCGAGTACGTCAGCGCCTCGATCTGACGCACGAGCGTCGCGCCGGTGACGAAGGCGTAGTTCGCCGCCACCGTGTCGGTCGGGAAGTTGGTGCCCGTGTAGTTCTGCAGCGGAATCTGATTGAACACTCCCTTTTCCGAGGGGGGCAGGGCCGCCGCGTTGCTCTGGTCCTGGGTCGGAATCGCGGCGAGGGCGTCCACGACCGCCTGATCGGCCGCGCCGACCACCTGGCCGAAGACTGTGAAGCCGCCGTTCTGGTTGTCGAGGTTGGCCGAGTTGTTCGCCAGGTTGAAGAAGAACTGATCGGTGGCGCTGTTCGGATCACTGCCGAGTTTGGCCATCGCGAGCGTGCCGCGGAGATTGGAGCGATTGGTCGGGTCCGGCTCGTTCTGCACCGCCGGGTCGGTCGCGATCGGGTCGAGCCGCGACGGGTTCGTGTTGAAGGTGAAACCGCCGCCCTGCAGCACGAAGTTCGGCACCGAACGATGGAAGATCGAGCTGGCATAGCGGCCGGAGGTGACGTAGTTGAGGAAGTTCGCCACCGTCCGCGGCGCTTGCTTGTCGAACAGCTGGATGTTGATCGGGCCCGCCGGCGTGTCGAGGCGGACGACGCTGTTGCTGATGTCGGCATCGGTGAAGTTGCCGGCGAGGTCAATCGTCTGACTGGCCTGCTGCGCCAGCGACACGCTGGCAATGGGCGACGTCACCGTCGGCGCATTGTTGGGCGTGGTGCGCGTGATTGTCTTGTCCGACTGGCTCGTGTTGCCGGCCACGTCGGTCGCCTTGACCGTGAACGGGTTGGCGCCCGCCGCCAGGGTGATGCCCACGAAGGAGAAGTTCCCGGAGGCGTCTGCGGTCACGGTAGCGCCCGTCTGCACCAGCTGCACCGATGTGTTCGCGTCCGTGGTGCCAACCAGGGTGACGGTCGTGCTAGCGGTCTGGCCGTCGCCCTTGGTGCCGGTGTCGGAAGCGGCGTCGAGGTCGAAGACCGGCTGAGCGGGCGGCGTCGTGTCGAGCGTGAAGGCGACGTCGAAGGATGTGCTCTGGCCGCTGCTATCGGTGGCCTGCAAATGCAAGGTGTGGCTGCCGTCGGTCAGCGGGGCGCCGTTGATTTGCTGCAGCCGATTGCTATCGAACAGATACGAGTTATCCGCCTTGAGATCCCCGAGGACGTTCGTGAAGTTGGCCGCCGGGGTGGAGTCGAAACCGGCGGTGAAGCTCGTCACCTTGTTGCTCGACGTCAGCGTGCCCTGGGTGGACGGGTCGTTGGTGATCTTGTCCGTCTTGCTGGCGCCGGTGTCGTTGGCGAGCTGGCCCGTGATCGTCGGCCCGGTGGACGTGGGCGTGCCCTGCGGCGTGCCGAATGACACCCGGCCGACCAGGTCGTTGAAGTCCTGGTCGCCGCCGGAAATCGCATCCTCGAAGGCGAAGTCGGTGCTGCTGAGCCAGAGCAGATGGTCGAAACCGTCGAAGTTGGCCGCCGGGAAGGCGAACCACACGAAGGGCCGGTTCAGGGCGCTGTTTGTCGGGTTGTTGGCGAGTGCGCTGTCGGTGGTGTCGTTCACCACGAGGTAAAGGGCGAAGAAACCGCCGCCCGGGAGGTTCACCGTGGCGCTCGCCCCCGCCGTCTGACCGCTGGCGAAAAGCACCTGTCGCGTGGAACTGGACAGGGCGGCCTGGGCGTAACCGGAATCGCCGGCGGCCAGGGTGCCGATGTGGCCGGCGGCGTCGTCCACGGTAAACAGGCCCAACTCGTTGTTGTAGGCGGCGTCGCGTGAGAGCCAGCTGAACGTGGTCGGGACTGTCTGCCCCTTCTGCCCTGGAACCGACGTCGCACGATTCCCAGCGATGCCGACCGTCATCTTGACGTCGTTGAAGTCCTTGTCGCCGCCCTTGGTGCCATCCTCCCAGGCGAACTCCTCCGTGGCGTCCCCCAGCGTTTGTGTGCGGACGTGGTCGAAGGCGTCGGGGTTGACGTTGTCCACGGAGAAGAAGGTAAAGATGCCGCCGCCCGTGTCGGCGGGGTTGGTCTGGAGGGCCTGTTCCGTCGAGGAGTTCTGGACCAGGTAAAAGCCGAGTTGCTGGCCGGCGGTGAAGGTCAGCGTGTGGCGCTGGCCCGGCCCGGAGCCACTTGCGAAGAGCACCTGAGCGCTCTGCAAGGCAGCCTGGACGTAGCCCGAGGCGCCGGGGGCGATGCCATTGACCGTGCCCGTCGCATCCTGCGCGACAAAGACGCCCACCTCGTTGTTGTAGGCGGCTTCGCGGCGGGTCCAGACGAACTCGAGGGCAGTCTGGGCATTCGCGGCTCCGGGAACGGTGAAGAGATTGGTAGCCAGGACGAGGCGGGGCTCCAGTTCCTCGACTCGGGGGGGACAGCGCTGAGCGCTGAGGGATGAGGGACTAGTGAAGCGGGCCTTCCTTGTCGTCACTTTCCGCTTGCCACTTTCCACTTTCACCTGAAAGAAACGGGACAGCCAGTGGAACACCGTAACTCCGATCTCTTAGAAGGGGAACGCGCCGGGGCCTCAACCTTTACCTTAGCAGCGCATTTTACCTAGTCCGCAGATCACCGCAAGCTTTTCCGTCCGGCGCAGCCGCAGGATTCCGCACAGTCGGCCGGCCCAACTGTACCGAAGCCGCGCACTTGGTCCTGTTACGCCAAGGGGATCGCTTCGGTTCGCCGCCACTCCACCGCCTGATTTTCGACGCAAGTCGTTGTCCCAGACCGAGTGACGGATAATTCCTCCCCGGCACTGTTATCAACGAGAGTTATGCCGGATTTTCCCTATCTGTGGTCTGGGCTTTGCCTTTCTATTTTGTGGATCTGTCGATGACTGCGTCCGACTCCTGTAAAGCCACAGACGGACGAGCGGCGGGGTTTATCCCCGCCGTCCGGACCGCCGGGATAAAACCGGCGGCTCATCTCCTGGGTCTTTGCAAAGGTCCGACGCAGTAACCCGTTCGGTTTCTCTAACCTCGGGGAGGGCCAGCCATGAGAAGAACATTCTGGGCCCTGTTCACCGCCGGCCTGGTGACCGGCAGTTTCCTGGCGATCACCGGCGCCCTGGGCGCCGACCGCGATCCCGCCACCCCGCCAACCAAGCCCGGACTCTACTTCCGTCCAGTTCCGGGCGGCATGCACGTCGATCTCCAGGTTCTCGTTCACAGCCAAACGGTTCGCACCATCCCTCACGGTGGCAAGATCTACCTGCCCGTGACGCACTGGGGCACGGAGTACGCCATCCGGGTGAGCAATCAAGGGCCGCGGCGCATCCTGGCGATCATCTCGGTGGACGGCCTGTCGGTGATTGACGGCCGCCCGGCTTCCGCCAGTAGTAGCGGCTACGTCGTGGACCCGTTGAGTCAGATCGTGATCAAGGGCTGGCGGCGCGACCTGAGCACGGTTGCGGCGTTCAGTTTCGAGGAGCGCGAGCAGAGCTACGCTTACCGAGTTGGCCGGCCGGAGAATGTCGGCGTGATTGGTCTGCTGGCCATTGAGGAGAAGGTCTCGCCGCCGATGCCCCTGGCATTTGAGCAGAAGGCAGCCGCAGCCCTGTCAGCGAACCGGGCAGACGCGAGTGTCGGCGGCACGGGCACCGGCTACGGCCGGGACGTCACATCCCCTGCCTACTATGTGACGTTCGTCCGCAGCGCTAACAGGCGGACCATCACCTACTACTACGACACGATGGACGCACTGCGCCGCGCCGGCGTTCCTGTCGATCGCCCGTATCCCGTCCCATTCCCAGGGGATTCGGAGTTCGCCCCGCCCCCGCCAGGGAAGGCGACAAGGTGACAAAGGTGACAAGGTGACAAGGTGACCG
>DASPXY010000462.1:0-2845 GCA_035637055.1 Gemmataceae bacterium
GAACTGGGTGCTGAAGAACATCGCGGTGAAGGCGGCGAGGTTGAACGCTCCAAGGATCAAGCCTTGCTGGAGGGCGTCGAACCCGAGGCTCGGCAGGTAGCCAAAGATCAGGGGCAACCACGCGCCCCAGATGAAGAACTCCAGGAACATCATCACGGACAGCTTGAAGCGATACACGTTCGCCTCCGCGGCGGGTCAGGGGGGAGTACGCATCAGGCGGCATAGGCTGTTGAGGACTGTAAGGGACGCGCATCCCGGCGGCAACAAGAAAACCGCACATTTCCCCCGATCCGAAAGGTCCGCGCAGCGGATCCCATCCCCTGCTCTCCTGCGGGACTTTTGCCGAGCACGCCTACCGCCCGGCGCCGCCAACGGCTACCATAGCGGTTGGCGGCACCCCGCGCCGCCCGGGAGACTGGCCATGCGCGTTGACCTCTACGGCCTGGCGTTCGAGACGCCTCGCGTTACCTTCTACCTGTTTTCCCCCTGGCGTGCTGCCGCTCTGGAACACCGCCTTTTCGAGGCCGTCTCGGCGTTGCCCCATGTGCAGATCGAACGCGCCGCCGACGAGGCCCGCGCTCACCTCAGCGAGCCGCGCACCTGGCGCGCCGCCGTCAATGCCGTCGCCCGTGTCCTCAAGGGCTGGCAAGAAGAGGCCGATCCCGGCAGCGAGAAGCGCTCGTGGCGCTGGCTCCTGGAGGCCGATACCGACGCCGATGGTTACGATCATACCGGCGAACCGGCGGCCCTGTGGGCGTTTCTGCGGGTCAGTCTTGATCGCGGCGGCGTCGGCGAACCCGACAAGGGTGAAGACCTCGACCTCGAAGGGTTCAGCGTGCAGATCTGGCCGACGCATGGTTAGGATCTCGGATCTCGGATTGAGGATCGAAGATCGAGGATTGAGGATCGAGAAGAACGGGTTTTGCCATCCTCAATCCTCGATCCTCGATCCTCAATCCGAGATCCTCGAAAATCACCTTTTCGTGTTGACTTTCGGGGGGAGGGGTCGTTTAAGATAACAGCACGGAACTCTTACCGCTACAGAAGTTGCGTTTCCGGCGAACAGACCGGGTGGAGGATGCGGCTTCTGTCAGGTTCGCTCGGCTCAGTGCCCCATTGACAGTCGCCACCGGCCGCAACCGTAGCGCCCGCTTGGGATCCCGCCACGGGCTCCCGCAAACTGCGCAGCGAGCGACACCCATGAATCGTGCAGCAATCCTGAAGGCCATGTCGCCCGGTGGATTCTCCGCCCTTCTCGTCCTCACTCTGTTGACCCTTCCTTGCCATATCTCGGCTCAGGAAGCGATCCGCACTGGTTTCACCCGCCCCGGTCTGCCAAGCGGCCCGCAAGCGAGCGGCAAGGAGGTTCCCGCCGTTGATGACCCGGCGCGTAGCAAGGGTGCCTTTGGCGGCACGGTCTATTTCATGGTCCTCGAACGGAAGGGCGACGGCTGGGACGGTCCCATCAAGGACTTCGACGAGCGCTCCAAGCCGCGCTTCGACGCCCGCTTCAAGCCCGGCATCGACTCGGGCGGCACTTCCTCCCCGGAACTGGACCGGACCGCGAAGTTTCTCTATCTGTATCAGGTCGTCAACGACCGGCGGACAAAAACTCCTCTTGAGAGTGTTTCGATCCGTCTCATCGTTGAACTGAAAGAGGTGACCTCATGGGGTTACTTTGACGGGGTCGGTTTCGCGACGGAGGGGAGCGGGGCGGAGGACAAGGGCGAGCGGAAGATTCGTCCGGTCTCGTTCAGCAATGTCGTCGGCGCCCTCGACCTGATCTATCGCCTCAAGGCGCCCGCCGTGCCGGTCCCCGCGCCTTACCGCCTCGTCGAGGTGCCGACGAAGCACGGCGACAAGGAAAAAGACAAAAAGGGGATCAAGCTTGTCTGGGATGCGCTCGATCCTGCGAGCGAGCCGGACCACGTCATGCTGCTGTCGAGCACCGAGTCCGACAAGCGGCCGGCGGTTCGGGCGATCTGGGCCCCTGACAACCTACTCAAGCGCGATAGCCGCAGCGTCGTCTTCGGCTTCACGTCGAATCTGCCGCCGATGCTGGAGGCGGTGCGCCTGCGTGGCGTCCTCGTGGACGACAAGGGCGCCGTGGTCCGCCCCGCGCTGGGTGGCGCCGCAGATGGGGCCGAGAGCGGGAACCGAGTGCGCGCCGACGGACAGGCGCCGACGCCGCGGCCGGAACGCTTTCCCACCGAGGAGACGCCGCTGTCGCCATTCGCGGGACTCCCCCCCCTCATGCCGCCAACTCCTTCGCCGCTCAGTCCCAGTATGCCCGCCGCGGTCAGCGGTGCGCCGGCAGCGGCGCCACAAGGCGGCGGGGCCGGTGCGGCGACGGCGGGAGTCGGCAGTGGTGGGGTTGTGGGCAGTGGAGGCTCGACCGGGACCGCTGCGACCACCGGTACCACGACTCCGACCACCACAACGACCACGAACACCCCGGCGACCGTCACCTTGAGCCAGATGCAAACGGTCTTCTTCACTCCGAACTTGACCAACACGAACACCAACGCCAACTCGAACGCGAACGCCAACAGCAACACCAACTCAAACACCGGGGCGAATACCAACAGCAACAGCAACACGAACCAGCAATCGCAGCAACAGGCCCAGACGCAGACGCAGCAGCAAAACCAACGGCAGCGGCAACGGCAGCAGCAGCGGCAGCAGCAGCGGCAGCAGCAACGCGCTCAGCAGGTTCCCAGCGAGGTGATTCCGCAACCTGCGGCGCTGCTGCTCGCGGCGCTGGGATTGCCCGTTCTCTTCCTGCTCCGCCGTCGTCGGATGCACTCACGTAAGAGGCAGTAACAACAAGGCGAGCGGCGCGGCG
>DASPXY010000463.1:0-4670 GCA_035637055.1 Gemmataceae bacterium
AGAGGCACTGTGTTTTTGGCCGGGCGGTTCCGACCTTCCGACCAGTTCATCTGAGGGTAGCAGGTGTCAGAGCGGGTGTCAAGGATGGTAGGAGGGGTGAAGAAGGCTGACGGAAGTGCTTGAGAAATAATACTTTGGCGGCGTAGCTCAGCGGTTAGAGCAGCGGCTTCATAAGCCGCGTGTCGGTGGTTCGATCCCACCCGCCGCTATTTGCATCAGACAGTAATCAGACGGTCGCAACCACTCTCAACTCCTTGCAAGTCCAGGGGTTGAGGCTGGTTTGCTTTTTCGCTTCTCTCGTCCTTCAGCGCCTCACTCAGTCTCAAATGGTCGCCCCGAGTGTCATTGGTTTGTACAAACCCTGTGCAAACCGGCGTGCAAACGGGATCGGTGCCAGTCGCCCGGACGGCCTCGTTTTTTGGGCCGGTCTTGGGGAGCAGGGCGGGCAGACGCTCGACTGCCGCCCCCAAGTCGTGGAGTTGTGCCCGGCCGTAGCGGGCCATCGTCAACTTCGGGTCGCTGTGTCGGGCCAGCTGCATCGCCTGCTTGAGCGAAACCCCGCTCTGGTCCAGCAAACTGACGTAGCTGTGGCGGAGGCTGTGGAAGTCGGCATACAGCGGACCGTCCGGCCCTTCGATGACGTAAGGGATGCCGGCCGGTTCGAGGTCGATCCGCAGCATGTCGGCGCCTCTCTCGGCCCAGGTGCCCGGCCAGACGGGCTGACCTGGCGAGCGGTTCGCCAGGTAGTCGCGCAGCGCTTCGACCAGGTCGGACGGCAGAGGCTGAGCAACGGGCTTGCGGTTCTTGCCGCGGCGGGCCGGCAGGGAGACGGTCGGCGGTTCACCGTCCAGGCAGAACCATTCGGGCAGCAGGCTGGCCAGTTCTCCTTCGCGAAACCCCGTTCCGCCAGCGGTGGCGTAGATCATGGCACGGTCAGCGCCCGAGAGGCCACGGAAGAATTGCTGACTCGTACGGGCAACGTGGAATAGCCGGGTCAGTTCTTCCAACGACAGGCTTCGACGGGCGCGGCGGAGATCGGTGGCAACGTTGCCCCCCTGCATGTGGGCCAGCGGGTTGTCGCCCGTACGGCGGTCCTTGACCAGCCAGCGGCAGAAAGCCTTGACCTCTCGCAAGTAGTAGTTCGCTGTCTGGATACCGGCACCGCGACCCAAGCGTTCCTGCAAGGCCACGACGGTTGATCGGGGAAACTGGCGTGCCTTGCCCTTGCCGACGGCCTCCAGTCCGTGGCGCCGTACCAACGTGCAGACCGTAGCAGACTTCACCCCGAGGGCAGCGGCCAACTCGCTGCGCGTGAACCATTCCTTCTCAGCGTCGAGGGGCGGCAGCGGTCGGCCACTCTCGCGCAGGTCCGCCAGGTACTGCTGCACGCGCGACGCGGACAAGTCCGCCAGGAAGACGAACCGGCAACCCTCCAGGAGTCGGCGAATCCGGCCGATCTTCAGGCGCACTTGCTTGGGGGTATTGCCTTTCGCCTTCAGGTCAGCCTCAAAATCGGCGAGGTGTTCCAACAAAGGGCGCTTGCGGTGATCCTCAAAGGGGTCGGAGATGCCGGCACGGCCAACTTCGGCCTTGCGCACCAACTCGGCCAGGATTTGCTGCGCGGCCACCTTGTTCGCGGACAGCGGCACGGGCTGCTGGTTGCCAGGAACGCGGCCATACCACTTGCCGGACTTCTTCTTGACCTTCGTGGCACCCGGCGTGCCGGCCTTCACCTTGCGGGCCTTCACGAACCGTGCGCCCGGCATGTCCTTGGCGCACGGTTTCCCCTCCTGGTCAATCCAGCAGTTGTGTAACCAGTGCTGGACCACGGTGATCTTGAACAGGTTGCTCGCCATCGGTTGCTTCCTCACTCGTTCTCAAGAATCGGGCCGGTCAGGCGCAGCCCGAGGTAGGCGCACAGTTTCGCAGCGGCCTTTAGGCTCAGGGAGCGCTCCGCTCGCACGAACCGGGACAGCTGCGCGCGGTGAACCCCGGTCGCTTTCGCCAGCTGGTTGAGGCTCATCTGGCAGCCCGCGATCGCCCGGCGCAGCTGCTCTACCAGATCGCCGGTGTTGTCGTCCCGTTCGGCCATGACGCGATCCCAGTGCGCAAGGGCCGCTGTGTTGCCAATCGACAACATTATTCTATCAAGACGACACGCAACCGTCAATGACATAATCTGTTAGGTCAAAATCGTCCGGAGCGTTGTGGCAAATTTGCCAGTTATTTCTCCCCCGAGAAGCGTCCGGAGTGTCCGAAGTGTCCGGTCGACAATCCCAGCTCTCCCCCTTGACAATAACCCCTCCTTAGATAAGATGACATTATCTAGCCTGCATTTTAGGAAGAGGCAACTATGCCATTGCCAGACATTACCCACCTTCAGTTCTTGCTCCTGACGCTGCTGATCGACGGCGAGCAGTGCGGGCGCTTCCTCCGCGAGAAACTCGCCGAACACGGGGAGCGCAAAAGCGGGCCGGGGTTCTACCAGCTGATGGCGCGCTTGGAAGACAGCAAGTTCGTGGAGGGACGGTACACCCAGAAGGTCGTGGAAGGCCAGCGCATTCAGGAACGCTGGTACAAGATCACCGGGCAGGGCGTCGCCGCCTGGGAGAAGGTGCGGGACTTCTACGCCGAACATGGCCGCCTCGGACTGAAGGGAGGGCTCGCCAATGCGTAGCATTGAACAGTTACTCTCTGCGGTTGAGGCTGCTGCTGCCGGGATCGACTTTCCCTGCGACGAGGTCTACCTCGCCAGCCCGTCCTACTCGGCATCCTGGGCCTGCGATCGTTGCAACAACATCGAATGGCTGCTACTCGACCTTGAGGTGGTCTGGAAGGCGAGTCCGCAGATTCTTCAGCGCGTGGCAGAGGATGACGAAGCCTGGATCGAGTTCAACTCCACGCGCGATGACACCGACGCGGGCGATGACGGCCCCGCGACGGTGTGGCGCCCGCTTTACAGTCCCGCAGGCGAGGGACATGCTTCTGCGTTGAACGTGTCGGAGGTTGAGCCTGCCGGCAAGCTCCCTCGCTTTTGGCGCCTGTTCAGTTATCTTCTTCCTCGCAAAACCCGCGAGCGCGTGTTTGAGCCGGCGTACCAGGAACTGCTCGAAGATTACCTCACCACGCACGGCAAGTACCGGACGAAGTGGGCGAAGCGCTGGCTCACGTTCTGCTACACCTTCCGGACAGTGGTGATGGTCGGCGATTGCATCCGGACGCTGCTCGCGGATAACGCTCTCGCTTTCCTCGCTCAGCTCGTGCCGGAGCCCGTCAAGCGCTGGTGGCTCTCGAAGTAAGATTTCTCCGGCCTGGTGAGGTCGTAGACGCGGTTCAGCGGTTTCTCTGATGAAGCCGCGCCCAGCAGAAGTGACCGTGCTGGCCTCGGCTGTTGGGAGCCGACTGCTATCCTTCCTTCGGGGTGGTCCTTCGGATATGCTACGGGGAAGGGAGATTTCTCCAATCACCGCCGGCACACTGTCGCGATTCAGGACTGCAGACGGGGAACTCTCGTCAGGGCATCATGGAACGGACGAACACCACCGATGGCGAGCACGACCAAAGACATTCAGACCGAGATCAACGGCATTCTCTGGAAAGCGTGCGACACGTTCCGGGGGACGGTCGATCCGGCGGAATACAAGAACTACATCCTCGTCATGTTGTTTGTGAAGTACATCTCGGACGTGTGGCAGGACCACTACGAGACGGTCAAAAAGGAGTACGGCGACGACGAGGAGCGCATCCTGCGGCGGCTGAAACGGGAGCGGTTCGTCCTGCCGCTGGCTTGCACCTTCCAGGCGCTTTACGGGCAGCGGAACGCCGCCAACCTGGGCGAGGTCATCAACACGGCGCTCGACGCGGTGGAGGAAGCGAACTAAGCGAAGCTCGAAGGCGTTTTTCGCAACATCGATTTCAACTCGGAAGCGAGCCTGGGGCAGACGAAGGAGCGGAACACCCGGCTCAAGTCGTTGCTGGAGGACTTCAACGACATCCGGCTCGACCTGCGACCGAGTCGCGTCGGAAGCCTCGACGTGATCGGCGATGCCTACGAATACCTCATCGGCAAGTTCGCGGCGGGGGCGAGGAAGAAGGCGGGCGAGTTCTACACGCCGCCCGAAGTTTCGCAACTCATCGCCCGCCTGGTCGAACCGAAGGCGGGGGAGCGCATCTGCGATCCGGCGTGCGGGTCCGGGTCGTTGCTCATCAAGTGCGGTCAGCGGGTCGGCTCGGAGGACTTCTCCCTCTACGGGCAGGAGAACAATGGCTCCACTTGGGCGCTGGCGAAGATGAACATGTTCTTGCATGGGATGGACAACGCACGGGTCGAGTGGGGCGACACCATCCGCCAGCCGAAGTTGCTCTCCGACGACAAACTGATGAAGTTCGAGGTGGTAGTCGCCAACCCGCCGTTCTCGCTCGACAAGTGGGGACAGGACGAGGCGAGCGGTGACACCTACGGGCGCTTCCACCGGGGCGTCCCGCCCAAGAGCCAGGGCGACTATGCCTTCATCACCCACATGATCGAGACGATCACCGAGGATTCGGGGCGAGTGGGCGTCGTTGTCCCGAATGGCGTCCTCTTCCGGGGGGCAAGTGAAGGGCTGATTAGGCAGAAATTGGTCGAGGAATGAGGGTTCTCCGCCGTTCTTGCTGAAAAGCAGGGGGAC
>DASPXY010000464.1:0-11871 GCA_035637055.1 Gemmataceae bacterium
TGGGTCGGCAATGTTGCCACGAACGTAAAGCCTTCTGCCGCAAGGATCGCCGAAGAGCGCCGAAATGTCGGCGCTGAGCGGCAAGTCCGATTGCCCGTTGAGGTTGCGGCGTTGTCGGCAACATTGCCGACCCACCACCGATTTTCGGATTATCGGGAAAAATCGGCTCCGGGGTGGATCTCCGGGAACAACGATTTGCTGGGATGCCATAGTATACGCAAGTTCATGTTGTCTGGACAAGGCTTGGCACCGGAAAAATCGAGGAGAGCGTAGCTGCCACAACCGGCTGGTCAAACAGCACCAGCTGCCCGCCCTCAGAAAATACACCTTTTCAGACCGTAAAAATGAAGTTACGTTCCCTTCCGCCGGGGGCTTGTACAATAGAGGACGCCGATGGGCATCGTCCCGTCTCGGGCCGCTCGCGGCACCGTGGCCGAGGAAAAGGCCAGACCTTGTTCTCCAGGCGTGAAAGAGAGGCTTTCCGATCATGATCCGGCATTTGCACCCCCAATTCCCTGCACGCGGTGCGGGGCCTCGAACTCGCCGACTGCTGCTCGGCGCCCTCGTTGGTTTGCTCCTATTCCCGTTCTGCCTGGCGGCCGAACCGGTCCAGGGAAAAAACGACCCGCTTGTGGCTCAGGCGGTGTGCGACTTCCTGCAGCAGGGCCACGTCACGCGGCCGACGATCGACTCCAAGATCTCGAAACGCCTCTTCCAGCGCTTCTTGAAGGAACTCGATCCGAACAAGGTCTACCTGCAGAAAAGCGATATTGAGGAGTTCAAGAAGCAGGAAACCGAGTTGGGTGGCATGCTCCTCAAGGGGGATCTCAGTTTCGCTTACAAGGTCTACAAGCGGTTCGGCGAGCGAATCGACGAGCGCCTCAAGTTGATCGACAACCTCATCGACACGAAACACGACTTCACCGTCAAGGAATACCTGGAAACCGATCCGGCGAAGCTCGACTACGCCGCCAATGCCGAGGAGTTGCGTGAGCGCTGGCGCAAGCGGATCAAGTTCGACCTGTTGCGCGAACGGCTGGGGACCAAGCCGCTGTCGGAGGCTGAGGCCAAGCAGAAGGTGCGCGACCGTTATCGCGGGTTTGCCCGGCGCCTCAAGCAACTCGATAATTACGATCTCATGGAGGTGTACCTGTCCGCTCTCGGCGCGAGTCTCGATCCGCACGGGGCCTATCTGTCGCCGAACACGCTCGACGACTTCGAGGTGTCCATGCGGCTGCGGCTCGAAGGCATCGGCGCCGTGCTGCGCGACGAGAACGGCACGCCGCTCGTGGTGGAAATCGTCCCCGGCGGAGCGGCCTCCAAGGACGGCCGGCTCAAGCCGAACGACAAGATCATCGCGGTCGCCCAGGGAGACAGCAAGTTTGTCGATGTGGTGGACATGCGGCTGCGTGACGCGGTCAAGCTGATCCGCGGGGCGAAGGGCACCAAGGTCGAGTTGAAAATCGTGCCGGCAGGCAAAATCGAGCCGGTCGTGTACGCGCTGGTCCGCCAGCAGGTCGAGATCAAGTCCCAGGCGGCCCGCTCCGAGATCCTCGAGCAGGGCCAGAAGCCGGGCGGCAAACCCTACCGCGTCGGGGTCATCGATTTGCCCTCCTTCTACGCTGCCGCTCCCGGCAAGGAGGCAGGCGAGATCAAGAGCGCCAGCGAGGACGTTCGCCGCATCCTGAAAGAGCTGAAGGCGCAGGGCGTGGACGGCGTGATTCTGGACCTGCGGAACAACCCCGGCGGCTACCTGGGGGAGGCGATCGCCCTTGCCGGCCTGTTCATCGAGGAAGGCCCGATTGTGCAGGTGAAGGATCCCGTCGCGGGAGTGCGGCGTTACAACGATCCGGACAAGAGCGTCGTCTATAGCGGACCGCTGATGGTGCTGGTGAGCCGTTCCAGCGCCAGCGCGTCGGAGATTGTGGCCGCCGCCATGCAGGATTATGGCCGGGCCATCGTCGTCGGCGACTCGGCCACGCACGGCAAGGGGACCGTGCAGGCGGTCATTGACGTCGCCGCACAGCTACCGCAACTCAAGGTTGCCAAGCTCGGCGCTCTCCGCTTGACGATCCAGCAATTTTACCGGGTCAATGGCGACAGCACGCAGAACCGCGGCGTGTTGTCCGACATCGTCTTGCCGTCGCTCACGGAATACCTTTCGACCCCGGAGAAGGATCTGGAGTACGCCCTGGCGTTCGACCGCGTCAAGCCTGCTCCTCATCAAAGCGTCGGCGCGGTCTCTGCGGAGTTAACAGAGGTTTTGAAGGCACGTTCCGCCAAACGCATCGGGGCGTCGAAGGACTTCGTCAAGCTGACGAAGGACATTGAGCGGGTCAAGAGCCTGCGCGACCGCAAGCAAATGCCCTTGAACGAGCAGGAGTTGAAAGAGGAGATGGCCCGCGACGAAGCGGACGCCGCCAAGACCGAGCAACCGCCCGAGGCGGGGACTGACAAGGCTTACAAGTTCCCCCGCAATTTCACCAGCAACGAGATCCTGAAGATCATGGAGGATCTGGTGCAGGGGAAGAAGCTGTTGCCCGCTCAGGGCCGTGGGGAACTACCGCGGCGCGACCGGATGGCGATGTTGGCGGATGTCGAGAAGGACGTTCGCCCCCCAGCTTTCTGGGCGACGCCGCGGTTCGTGTGGACTTCGAGGAACCTGACGTTGAGGCCGGTGGCCTTGCGCTAGCGCCGGGGCAAGAGAGGTCTTGATCAATGAGGAGGCGAACGGCCGGCGTAAGCCGGCTGGTGGGACCGACTTACCAGCCGGCTTACGCCGGCCGTTCGCCAAACGGTCGCCGCATCCCGCACTAGCGCCGGGGCCAGGAGCGGCCTGTCCGAGCCCGAGGCGTGCGGGCGAGATACTTTTTCCTCGCTGGCGCTTCGGGCTCGGACGGGTTGTCCTTGGCTTTGGGCCGGGTCGGACGTAAAATGGAGTATCGGCAAAACGGTTCTCATATCATATCACGCCGACACCCTCCTCGGCTTGGCCTTGCGTTCGCGGTGCGCGCCACTCGCGATGGTGCCAACAAACGAGTCAGGGGATTGACGGCGGGATCACGGGCTGGGTAATATCACCTGGCGCAGGAGCGTTTCGCAGCGGGCATTCTCCGGTGCTTATCCAACCGGCGCGCAACATCAGTGTCTAGTTCGGCCAGCGGAGGGCGCAGATCAGGACGGGAGGGCGCATACGTGCGAGGCGACGAGTTCACCGCTGACCCCATTTCTGCATTGGGAAAAACGCGTTCCGTCGGCGGCGACGACCGTATCGCCTCGCCATCGCTCCCGAATCGACAGGCGCGAACCGCCATGTTCGTGTGAAGAGGCAACACGTATGATCCGAGAGGGTTCGGACCGCTGAGAAGTCGGCGACATTCGGCAGGCGGCGTGAGCGGCAGCAGTCCGTGAAGAGAATCGCGTGGCGTCGCACCTCAAATCGGCGGCATGGAGCCATTGGAGGGCGCCGCCGAACCAACCGCTAACGAGAGCTTGGTTCGGCCTCGGGCGTGAGGTGCTCTGGTGGAAAGGGGGAAGGGCGATGCCGGTCTCATCCCGGGTCTACGCCGTGTTCGGCCACTTCCAGAACCTCAACCTCTTGGCCCTGCTGCAGGATCTGCGCGCGGGCCGCACGGCCCGGCAAGCATGGCTTTCCGGCTCGCTCCTCTGCCCCGTCGCGCATGGCCTGCCCCAGGGCGCGCAGGTGCGGGAACTACGGGCCTTGGGGCAAGCGGCCGACTTGAGCGAGAGCTGCGACTTCGCCGCCCGCCACCTGGGCGCCGACCCGGGCGCCGTGCTGCGCTTCGTCCGCTCCTGGGACGAAGCGGCGCTCAGCAGTGGCTCGCTGCTGAGTCAACTTGAGGAGGTGTGGGGGGAGCGCCTGGCGGACGCCGAAGCGGCGCAAGCGCTGCTGCAGGGAGGGCCGAACGTCCCGGAGGGGGGCCAGGAAGGCGAGCGGGGCGGTGTCCCGGAATGTCGGTTGCCTCTGGGGCAACCTACGCCGGCAGCCCACGGAGGTAGTGCAACGTCTCCTCCAGGCCAACCACGTCGGCGAAACGCGCCTGGATGTCGAACAGCGTCCATTCGTGCGCGATCTCGGACCGATCCTGCACTGCCTCGCGGATGATGATCGGCCGCAACTCGAAACTCTTCGCGTCCGTCGCGGTGGCCCGCACGCAGGCGCTCGTCGAGCAGCCGGTGATGAGCAGCGTATCCACACGCCGCCCCGCGAGATGGCCGATCAGCGGCGTCCCAACGAACGCGCTCGCGTGTTCCTTGTGGATGACGTACTCCTCCGGCAACGGCCGCAGCCGCTCGTCGATCGCGCACGCCCGCCGGTCCCACTTGCGGAAGTTCGGCGAGAAGTCGGCGGCGGACTTGAACTGCGGCTTCTCGTGATACGCCGAGGTGGTGTAGATGATGGGGATGCTTTTGGCCCGCGCCGCCGTCAGCAATGCGCTGGTCGCCGCAACGGCGGTGTCGAGCCGCGCCGAGCCGCCGGCGTACTGCGCATCGGTCCAGCCGTACGCCATGTCGATGATGACCAGCGCCGGACTGACCCCAAAACCAAACCGGCCCTGAAAGATGCCGCGTTCTTTGTAGTAGGCATCGACAGCCGCCATCGCCGCCCGCAAGCCTTCCATCGGATTCATGTAATATCCCTTTTATCGCTTAAAACCCCTCCCCCGACCCCTCCCCGCAACGGAGAGGGGAGAAGAGAAGGAATGTTGGTCTTGCTCCCCCTCTCCGCTGCGGGGAGGGGGTTGGGGGGAGGGGTTTTCGCACCGCGGCTCAACCGAGGCGCACGCCCGCGAACTTGTCCAGCAAGATCAGAAAAAGCTGGGCGTTCGCCAGCTGGTTGTACGGGAACTTGAAAACGCCCTGCGAGGAAAACCAGCCCTCCTTGGCATCGACGCGCTTGATAATGAACATCCCCTGATCGACCCGCGCCTCGCCGATCTCCTCCACCGGACAGTCCACGAGCTGGCCCTTGAAGGAAAACCGCAAATGGCCGGGGCTGACGCGCACCCACTCGTCGCGGCTGATGTTGAAGGTGATCGCGCTACCCAGCTGCAGTTGCGCTTCCATCTGCCGGATCAGGTACATCGTCCAGGCCGACTCGGCGGAGATCGCGAAGTGAAATTTGTCCGTCGGCTGCGGCAAGCCCTTCTCGTTCTTGTAGCGACCGTTGATGGCGAACCGCACCACCCCGGAAATGTCGGTCCAGGTGAACGTGTAGGCCGTGCCGGTGTAGGCGCCGTTGTAATAGTGGCGCGTCTGCGCCGTCCGCAGTTCCAGGGCGTCGCGGAAACAGAAGACCTCCTGCCGAGTGAGCGTGTCGCGGTTCCCCTCACACATGAAGTTCGCCACACCCTCGCGGCCGACGTAGGTGCAGAACCGCTTGAAGCCCGTGCAAAACCAGGCGATGAGCGCTCCGATCCCTCCCAGGACCAGCGGGAACAGGATGAACGCCGCCACCACGCGGGCGCGGGCGGCTACCAGGACGATCACCGCGATGAAGATGCCGATGGCACCGCCGACCCCCGCCCACCCTGCGCGTGCCCCCGGCGTCCACGGTTCGTCCGTCTGCCGCATATTGGTGTACGCCGTCATCAGCTCGCCGATTTCCGGAGGTGGCGGAGCGAAGAAATCGAGATCCTGTCCCAGCGGGACGCCGCCGTGGTTCGTCGGAGGGGACGCCTCCTGCGGCGGCGGGGCCGCCTGGGCGGAGCCGTAATCGTCCGGCACGGTCGCCTCCGGCGGCAAGGGCGGTGGGCCGGAGCGCTGCGGCGCGGGCGGTGGGGCGTTCTGGTCGCCGGAGGGGATGTCGAGCGTCTCGCCACAGGAGGGACACCGTCCCTTCTGCCCGGCGAAGCGGTCGTCGATTTGCAGTTTGCGGCCACAGCCGCATTTGAACAGGATCGCCACGTTCTGCTCCTACCTGGATGTCTAGCGGAAGGGGCCGTTGCCGGCAGCCTCAGTTTCGTCATCGGTAAGCAGAACGCAACTCGCCGCCGCTGTCAAGCGGTTCCACGCACGGCCACTCATGCAGTGAGGAAACGTCCACCCTGACGCGGTCAGGAGACTGTGTCAGGGGGACTGACCGCAGGTCTCCCGCTATTCTTGGAGACCTGCGGTCGAAAGGGTGGCACGGTCAGGAGGCCCTGCCACAACTGGTTGGCCTTGGCGAGCGGCGCGGCGTCAGCCCGCCGGTGCTGGCCAGCACCGGCGGGCTGACGCCGTGCCGCTCGCCAAGGTTTTCTCCAGAGCATGTCGTCAGGGCTTTTTGAGTGCCAGGGCGATGCCAGCGATGCCCAACGGGGCCAGCGCGATGCCCAGGATCCAAATCTGAAGCCACCAGGACAGGCCGCGGAAAACGCTCAGGAGATTCGAGTAATCGTCGGTCCAGACGCGGCTCGCTGGATTGCGCGGCGTGTACCACGTCAACCGTGGGTTCTCCTCACTCATGGCTTTGCCTTCCGGGGTGAGCGGTTCCCCTTCCGTGAGGGTTCTTGGATCCACTTGCTCCCGCCGGCACCGCAGCACAAAGTCCTTGGTGAGTTCCCCCGGTGGGCGGACGAGCGTGGCTGGCGGGAGATCCCGCTCATCGACTGCCAGCATGACGTATTCGGAGCCGAAGCGCCCGATGTCGGGATTCTTGCGATCCGCCCCAAGTCCGCGGTCCCCGCCGCCGTGATCTTTCCCAACACGCCATTTCAGCCCAAGATCCTTGGCCACGTCTGTGACTGGCTGGACCAGATCCACATGGCGGTTCGAGGTATGCACCATCAGGATCCCGCCGCTGAAGTGCTTTACTACCTGTTTGCCGTCTTTCATCACGGGCTTGCCGTTCTCGTCGTACTGCTTTTCGTCGCGCGGCTTGATCAACTTCTCGAAGTACATCGCGATCGCCTCCTTGGTGATCAGATGCACCGGGATGGCGTCGGAGCTAAACGCATCGAGTTCGATGACGCGGTAGTAATGTTCCCGTTTCGAGAAGAGCGTGCTCAGCTGCGGATCTTCTTGCTTCATCGACAACCGTGCGTCGCCCATGATCACCTCCAACTCGACGCCGCGCTTTTGGGCGTCGGAGGCGTAATTGTACCAGGGTGCTGGCTTCTGGCCGTCGGGCCAGGTGTGGTCCTGGAACGAGAAACTGCGGACGTGGCTGTCGATCTCGTAGAAGACGACATGCTGGAACGGCCGGCCGTAGGAAGCCATGGTGCCGGTCCCGAGGCCGACGGTCGCGTACGGCGGGTCGGACTTGGCGGCGACGATCTGCCCGAGCGGGAGGTTCACCCCCAGCGACGGCACCCCGGTGCCCACCAGGGATGCAGCCACCCGCGCGTCGGACCAATACGGGTGCCAGTTCCACCTCTGCTTGCTCAGATCCAACACGAGTGGCCCGTAAACCTTCCCATCTTTCTCGCCGAGGGTTCTGGTGATTTCCTTCAAGAAATCTTCGTCACTCTTGAACTCCGTCTTTTTCAAAGAGTTGAGTTGTGTCAGGATGGGGTCGGGCACCTTCGCTTCGCGCAGTGCGGTCAATGCCTCGTCCGTCAATTTGACGGTGCCGATTTTCGGGTAATTCTCGCGGGTCAGCGGGAACCAGTTCAACTTCTCCATGATCACGCCGACGGGGCCGAAGCGGTGGTAGTACGTGGTCGGGACGCGCCGGAGCGACTCCGGCGTCTGGTAGTTGAGGCCGTGGTGCGTCGAGCCGTGCATCAGGTAAGTGTAGTTTTCGATAGGGCTGCCTTCGGCCCTGTACAATCCCGTTTCGCGAACGCGCATGACCCCGAAGTAGCTCCGGTCCGCCTCAAGGAGCCGTTCCTCCTGGTAGGCGTCCCGATAACTCACCCGCGCGTCCGACCGCTCCGTCCAGTGATTGACCAGCAACAGGACGGCCACGGCAAGGCCAAACCGCAGGGGGCGAGCAAAATACAGGAACGCGATCAGCAGCGGGATCCAGTACACCAGCACGTTGAACGTCATCCGCGTCCAGCGGATGGCCTTATCTGCGGCAATCTCGAAGTCTGTCGGATTGCTCGCATCGGAGCCGAAGCCCACGGTATGAAAGTAGAAGCGCCAGAGCGGGTTCTTGTTCAGATCCTCCTCGTTGCCGCGGCCAAAACTGTTCCACCGCCAGCCCTCGGGGTCACTTGCCCTGGTGTAGACAAAGAAGAACAAGAGCCCCAACAGAACCGGCAGGAGGATGTCGAGGGCGTAGCTGAGCAACCAACCGCGCGCGGGCAGTTCCCGTCGGGAGGCAGCGCTCTCCGCCTCTGTCTCGCCCGCGGCCGGCTTGCGGTAGTTGCGCGCGATCTCGTCGCCCTTGTTAGCGAGGGACTCGACCATCCCGGGGAACAACCACGCCAGAAAGCCCTCAGTCCAGCTTTCGGTCGAGGCGCGCGGACGTAAGAGGCCAGCGAGGACGATGGCCAGCGGGAGCTCGATGACGCCGACGAACAGCAGCGGCGCGAACAGGGCGTTGAACATACCGCCGAGCATGCCGCCAACCGACATCCACAGATAGAACTCGGTCAGGTATTTCGTGGGTGGCCGGTCCCTGGCGAGTTCGCCGTGGCATAACAAGGCTGTGGGGAAGAAGCCCAGCAGGCACAGAACGGTCGCTGACTCCGGCTCGAACCCGCGCTGCAACTGTAACCAGACCAGCAACAGCAGCGTGGCTGGCTGCACAAAGATCATCACCTTGTGCGGCAGGTCCGTCCAGACGACCGGCCAGCGCGCGAACACATAGACGAACGACAGCAGGTAAAAGGAGAGAAAGACGACCCAGATCATCGGCATGGGCGAGATGTCCACTGAGATGTAGCTGGTGAGGCCGAGCATCAAGCTGGAGGGCACTGCGGCCAGGCCGACCCAGCGGAGGCGGCGCCAGTTGGTCATCTCGAAAGGCCGCGGCGCCTCGCGCACGGGAGGAGCCGCCGCCGGTCCCCCGGCTTTCGGCGTGAAGCGCTGCGGCGCCGCACGCCCGCGCTGTTTCGAGCCGCGGCGGATGCCGGTCTGTTTGGGTGGCTGCGGCGCGGTCGCTGTGATCTGCGAGGCGGGATTCGGCACGGGCGGTTCGCCGGCGACCAACTCCGCTCCGGGAGGGGGCGGCTCGACCAGGGCCGACGCCTCGGTGGCTCCGGCCAGGGCGACGCTCGGCGGCGCCTTCCAGACCATCACGGCGCAGCTCACGATGAGGATGCCCAGGATGATGTAGCCGATGGCCCAGAACCAGTTTTGACTGCCGAGGTCGAAACTGCCCGGACCGCCTCCGAAGGTTACCGCGGCGAAGTTCTCGGGCTGGAGCCGGAAGATGCGCTCGACAACGAAGGGATAGCAGAGCAGGCCGAGCATGGAGCCGAGGTTGCTGGCGCCGTAGAGGAAGTACGGATCCTTGGCGGCGGGGTGACCGGTAGAGGCGAACCAGCGCTGCAGGAGTGGAGCACTCGTCGCGACGACGAAGAAGGGCAGGCCGACGACGATGGTGAGCAAGAGCAGCGTCGAGGGGATCGGGTTGGCGCCCGGGGGCGGGGTCCACCAGGTGACATTAAAAGGCCCGATGGGCAGAAGGATCAGCAACGGCACCGCCAGCAGCAGCAAGTGGACGATGAGTTGCCGGCGGAGCGATAGCCTGGTGGTGACGGTATGCGTGTAGGCGTACCCGGCGAGGAGGGCCATCTGGAAGAACACCATACAGGTGTTCCACACCTGCGGTGTGCCGCCGAGCCGCGGCAAGATCATCTTGCCGATCATGGGCTGAACGAGGAAGAGCAGAAAGGCGCTGACAAATAGTGTGGCGGCAAAGAGCGGCAGAGCCAAGGGACTGACCTCCAGAGGTGACAAGGTGACAAGGTGACAGGGTGACAAGGTGGAGCGCAGTTGCTCCCCGTCACCTTGTCACCCTGTCACCCTGTCACCTCGTCATGGTATTCGGTGTGGGGAGGAAAGCAATTCTCCGCTGCCGTGGCAAAACCGGCGCAGGCGGCAAGAGGCGACGGCGCCTGTGTGAAATCGGGATGAGCAGAGCAGGTTTGCGGTGGTGCAGACCGCTGTTGCGGCGTAAAAAAGATGTGGGAGGGTTCAATCAACCATGAAACCGATCAGCGGCTTTGTGGAACAGTGTTGCCTGCTCGCTCGCAACGCCCGTGTCTGTACAGTGGACCTGTACCTGGCCTATGTGCAGTGGTGCCTGCAGGCTGGCGTCCTCGTGCAAGACCAATTCACCTTTCTCGACATGATCGAGTGCTACGGTCTGAAGTACCGCGAACGCAAGAGCGGTTCGTGGTTCCGCGGCATTGCCGTGCTGCCGGCGTACCGCGTCGAGCGCGCTTGAGCCTGCGCCCGCTTGCGGGTTCGCACTCCTCGCTAAGCCGCAAGCGCGAATGTCATTTCTGCCGATTTTTCCGGCGCCCTCTTGCAAGCGCGGCCGTCGCTTGAAATAATAACTCCCTCGAATCAGCAATACCCTCGGAACACCCCCTCGGGGCGGTGTTCCCTTTTTGTTTTGGCGGCGGCATTCAGGAGTAGTCATCATGGCCGAGTCGGTCCTTCTGGTCGCGGAAGCACGCGACGTACGCGGCTCCCACAAGGCGCGGCAGCTGCGCCGCAAGAAACTCATCCCCGGCGTCCTCTACGGACACAAGGAAGCGACCGTCTCCCTGTCCCTGCCCCGCGACGAGTTCACCAAGGCCCTGCGGCAAGGCGCTCGCGTCGTGGACCTGCAGCAAGAGGGCGGCAAGGTCGAAAAAGCCCTGATCCGTGAGGTGCAGTTCGATCACCTCGGCCATGACATCCTGCATGTGGACTTCGCCCGGATCAGCGAGCACGAGCGTATCAAGATTGACGTCCGCATCGAGTTGCGCGGCACGGCTCCCGGTGCGACCGCGGGCGGCGTCCTCGACCAACCGCTGCACACCCTCCACATTGAATGCCCGGCCATGAGCGTGCCGGAGTCGATCCGCGTCAACATCGGCGAACTGCAAATCGGCGGCGTCATCCACGTAAGCGACTTGACCTTGCCGCCTGGGGTGACGGTCTTGAACGATCCCGAGGCCATCATCGTGCATGTGACGGCCCCGGTTGTCGAGGCTGAGGCCGCGCCCGCCGGTCCCGTCGCCGAGCAGGCTGAGCCGGAGGTCATCGGCCGCGTCGCCAAGGCCGAAGGGGAGGAGGGCGAGTAAGCCTCGCTGCGTCCGCCATGAAGGTCGTCGTCGGCCTGGGCAATCCCGGCTCGCGCTACCACGGTACCCGCCACAATGTCGGCTTCGCCGTCGTGGACACCCTTGCCGAAAGTCCCGACGCCGGTCGCTTTCAGAGCCGCTTCCAGGCGGAGGTCGCCGAACTGCGCGTCGAGAGCGAGAAGGTGTTGCTCGTCAAGCCCGAGACCTTCATGAACCTCAGCGGCCGGAGCGTTCGCCAGGTTGTAGACTTTTACCACCTGGAATTGACGGATTTGCTGGTCGTATGCGACGACATCAACTTGCCACTTGGCAAGTTGCGTTTTCGGGCACGGGGGACGCATGGCGGCCACAACGGCCTGCGCGACCTTCAGAACCACCTGGGCACGAACGAGTATGCGCGTTTGCGCATCGGCGTCGGGGAGCCCGAAGAGGACGATGCGATCGACCACGTCCTCGGGCGGTTTCGGCCGGGCGAATTGCCGGTGATCAAGGACGCGATCGTGCTGGCGACGCAGGCCGTTTGCGTCTGGATCAACAAGGACATCCAGACGTGCATGAATCAATACAATGGGTGAAACTCAGTGGTGGATGGTGGATGGTGGATGGTGGATGGTGAAGAAGAAAACCCAATCGCCTGCTCCTTCTGCACCATCCACCACCCACCATCCACCATCCACCA
>DASPXY010000465.1:0-11173 GCA_035637055.1 Gemmataceae bacterium
GATCAACTCCCCGTTCGCCGCCAGCCGGGCGTGCCGCCGCTCGACGGCCTCCCAGACCGCATCGACCCCCTGCCCGTGCAGGGCGCTGCACGTCAATACCGCCCGCGGGTTGTCCTGCCGGCCGGCGAGCGAGTGCAGCGCCTCCCGATACTGCTGGGCGGCCAACTCGGCGGCTGAGCGCGTCGGGCCGTCGGCCTTGTTGACGGCAATCACGTCCACCAGTTCGAGCAGGCCGCGCTTGATCCCTTGCAGCTCGTCGCCGGCACCGGGCAGCATCAGGGCCAGAAAGCAATCGGTCATGTCGGCCACCACGGTCTCGGACTGCCCGACGCCAACCGTCTCGATCAGCACGACCTGATACCCGGCCGCCTCGCACACCAGCATCGCTTCCCGCGTCTTCCGGGCGACGCCGCCGAGAGTGCCGGCCGCAGGGGATGGGCGGATATAGGCGGCCGGCTCGGCGGCGAGCCGGGTCATGCGGGTCTTGTCGCCGAGAATGCTGCCGCCGCTGATCCCACTCGACGGGTCTACGGCCAGTACTGCGACTCGCAGCCCGCGCTCGACCAGATGCAGACCTAATGCCTCGATAAAGGTGCTTTTCCCCACGCCAGGGACACCGGTGATGCCGACCCGGACGGACTGGCCGGTGTGCGGCAACAACCGGGTCAGGACTTCCTCGGCCAGTGCCTGGTGGCGCGGGCTGCTGGATTCGATCAGGGTCAGGGTGCGGGCCAGGACCGCGATGTCGCCGGCCCGTGCGCCGGCGACATACTCGTCCGCCGTCAACTCGCGGCGGCGTGGGCCAGGGAGGGGGCCGTTACGAAACATGGCTGCCACCGGATTGCGCCCCGGAGATTGCCGGCGGCGGCTCATCAAGGGCGATGTCCAACCGGTTCGCCAGCGCCCGTACCAACTTGGCCGCGGCGTCCCCGATCACTGTCCCCGGGCCGAACACAGCGGCCGCCCCGGCCTCGTACAGGGCCGCGTAGTCCTGCGGCGGAATCACTCCGCCGACCGCGATCATGATGTCCTCGCGGCCCAGGCTGGCCAACTCCTCCCGGAGTTGCGGCACCAGGGTCAGGTGTCCCGCCGCCAGGCTGCTGACGCCCACGATGTGGACGTCATTCTCCACCGCCTGCCGGGCGGTCTCGGCGGGCGTTTGGAACAGCGCGCCGATGTCCACGTCAAAGCCCAGGTCGGCGAACGCGGTGGCGATCACCTTCTGCCCGCGGTCGTGCCCATCCTGCCCCATCTTGGCGACCAGGATACGCGGCCGGCGGCCCTCGGTCTGCTCGAACTGCCCCACCAGCCGACGCACTTCCTCCGTCATGGTCTGCCCTCCGCCAACCTCCGCGGCATACACGCCCCGCACGACTCGCACCGGGGCGGCGTAGCGGCCGTAAACCTCCTCCAGCGCCAGGCTGATCTCGCCCACCGTTGCCCGCGCCCGTGCGGCATCCACGGCCAATTCGACCAGGTTGCCGGTCCCCGTCCGGGCCGCCGCGGTCAAGGCGGCCAAGGTGGCGTCCACCTTCGCCTGGTCCCGCTCCGCCCGCAACTTCTTCAGGCTGGCGACCTGGGCCTCGCGGACCGCCGTGTTATCCACCTTCAACACATCGATCTGTTCGGGTCTGGTGGGCCGGTACTTGTTCAGGCCGACGACCGTCTGCCGGCCCGAGTCGATGCGGGCCTGGGTGCGGGCGGCGGCCTCCTCGATCCGGAGCTTGGGGATACCCGCCTGGATGGCCCGCGTCATGCCGCCCAGTTCCTCGACCTCGCGCAGGTGCTGCCACGCCCGCCGGGCCAGGTCGTGCGTCAGCCGCTCGACGTAGTAACTGCCGCCCCACGGGTCCACGACGTTACAGGTGTCGGTTTCCTGCTGCAGGAACAGCTGTGTGTTGCGGGCGATGCGGGCGGAGAAGTCGGTCGGCAGGGCCAACGCCTCGTCCAGCGCGTTGGTGTGCAGCGACTGCGTGTGCCCGTGAGCGGCGGCCATCGCCTCCAGGCAGGTGCGGGCGACGTTGTTGTACACGTCCTGGGCCGTCAGGCTCCAGCCGCTCGTCTGGCTGTGGGTCCGCAGCGACAGGCTCTTGGGGTTCTTCGGGCCAAACGGCTTGATCAGCTTGGCCCAGAGCATCCGCGCCGTCCGCAGTTTGGCGACCTCCATGAAGTAGTTCATGCCGATGCCCCAGAAGAACGATAGCCGCGGGCAGAAGGCGTCCACATCCAGCCCGGCCTTCATGCCGGTGCGGACATACTCCAGCCCGTCGGCCAGCGTGTAGGCGAGTTCCAGGTCGGCGGTGGCGCCGGCCTCCTGCATGTGGTAGCCGCTGATGCTGATGCTGTTGAACTTCGGCATCCGCCGGCTGGTGTAGGCGAAGATGTCGGCGATGATATGGATGCTCGGTTCAGGAGGGTAAATGTAGGTATTGCGGACCATGAACTCCTTCAGAATGTCGTTCTGGATGGTCCCCGCAAGTTGCTCCGGCCTCACGCCCTGTTCTTCCGCGGCGACGATGTACAGCGCCAGGACCGGCAGCACCGCGCCGTTCATGGTCATCGACACGCTCATCTTGTCGAGCGGGATGCCGTCGAAGAGCGCGCGCATGTCGAGGATGCTGTCGATGGCGACGCCGGCCATGCCCACATCGCCGGCGACGCGCGGGTGGTCGCTGTCGTAGCCGCGGTGAGTCGCCAGGTCGAAGGCAATGCTCAGGCCCATCTGGCCGGCGGCGAGGTTGCGGCGGTAGAAAGCGTTGGAGTCCTTCGCGGTCGAGAAGCCTGCGTACTGCCGCACCGTCCACGGCCGCAGGACGTACATCGTGGGATACGGCCCGCGCAGGAACGGCGGCGTGCCTGGTAGGGTGTCGAGGTGATCGACCCCCTGGAGGTCGGCAGCGGTGTAGAGCGGTCGCACCGGGATCTGCTCGGGCGTCTGCCAGGCGAGCGCGTCCGCCGGCTGTGCAGCGACTTTGCGCCAGTCGTCCAATGAGCGGCGGGGTGTATCCACGCCGTCTTCCAGAGGCACGTCGACGAAGTTTGGGATCGCGGTCATAAAGGTCTCCCGGAGCACGAAGCAGACGACAAAACGTAGCTCCGAATCGGCTTGAACACCTGCAACTTGTTATTCGCCTGGCCGCGCCTCCCCACACGCCCACTGCCATTCGGGGGCGACCGAGGACGCCCGAACACAATCCCACTCCGACCTGCCACAACCCCGACAGGCTGGCCAGGGATCAGCGGCAATGTTGAGGGCGACCTGGCTGAGATCGGCCGGGTCGAGGTATACCCGTAAGCACTCGTGGTCGGCCAGGTACTGACGCCCGCAATGGTCGCAAGCGACCAACTCGAAGTCGGCGTCATGGGGTGGCACCCCGAGTCGAGCAAAGATCACGTTGGGTCGCAACCGTTCGTCCACGTTCCCCTCTGTGAATCCTGATCTTGTCCTATTCATCCTTGCGTAAGTACGCCTTCCTCGCGGAGCATTTCCCGCAGGGTCGCGAGCACGTCGCACTTGATGAAGATGAAGCGGTCCACACCGGCGGCGCGCCAGGCGGCTTCGTTGGCGCCCGGGTTGCCGGCCAATACGATCGAACGCGCCCCGGCCGCCTTCAATTTCGGGGCGACCTGCGGCACGATTTCCGGATAGAGTTTGTCCGAAGAACAGAGGACAGCCACCGTCGCCCCGCTGTCGGCGAACGCCCTGGCCGCTGCGTCGGCCTCCTTGAAGCCATTGTTGCCGATGACCTCGAAACCGCCGGCCTCGAAAAAGTTCTTGGCGTAGGTCGCCCGGGCGGTGTGGTGGGCGACCGACCCCATGTTGGCCAGGAACACGCGCGGCCGCTTGCCGTGGGTCTCCTGCCAGCCGTCGCTGGCGTCGCGCAACTCCTCGAACGGCTCGGCAAATGGGTGGGGCGTCAAGGGTGGGATGGTAGTCGGCTCGGCGTGGAAGCCCAGGGCGCGGGCCAGCTGGCCGATGGACGCCCCCCGCTCGGCGGCCTCGACCATCGTGGCACAGGCGTCCCGCCTGTGCTGCTGAGGCGGCACAGGCGGGACGCCTGTGCCACGGAACGCCGCCAGGCGCGCTCCGGCGGCGGCCCGCAAGATGGTCCGGTCTGGGGCCGGCCGTACGACCGGGGCCTCGCCGACGTTAGGGAACTCGCTGACGCCGGTAATACCCTCCTTGCGGCGGGCAAGGTTCTTCGCCCGAGGCGCGAACGCCGAGTCGATCTGCTTGGTAATCCAGCCATTACGGATCGCCGAAAGCATCCCGCCCCCGCGCTCCACCTCCTGGAAGATGCCCCAGGCTTTCTCCGCGAGCCGGTCGGTGAGCCAGTCGAGATACCAGCTGCCGCCGGCCGGGTCGATGACCCGGTGCAGGTGGGCTTCTTCTTGCAGAACGAGGACGGTGTTGCGAGCGACGCGGCGGCTGAAGGCGTCGGGCGGGCCGATGACCGTATCGAATGGCACCGAGGTGATCGCCTCCGCTCCGCCGAGCCCGGCGGCGTAGCAGGCGACCGTATTTCGCAGCAAGTTCACATACGGGTCGCGCAGCGTCAGGACGCGCTTGCTGACGCGAGAGTGGAGCCGCATCGCCCCCGCGGCCGCCGACCCGCCGCACGCCGCGACGACACGGGACCACAGCCGCCGGGCGGCCCGCAACTTGGCGATCGCGAGGAAATGGTGCGTGCCGACGCTGATGCTGAACAGGATCTGCCGGGCGGCGGTCTCGACGTCCAGACGAGCGGCGGGGTTTATCCCCGCCGTCTTCGGACCGGCCCCAGTCATTGCCCGCAGGTAATCGACCGCGGTAGCCATGCCGAAAGCGACATCCTGAGCCGCGGTCGCACCGGCATGGTGGTACGGGGCGGTGCCGACACGGATCGCCGTGACGTGCGGGTAATTCTGCGCAGTCCACGCCGCCAGGCCGGCCATCTGGCTCAGGGCTTCTTCCGGCGGCACAGGCAGCTGACCGTCGCGGGCCAGCACCGCGAGAGGGTCGCCGTTGAACGCGCCGCGAGCCTGATCCGGGCCGACGCCGCGGCGACGCCACAGCGCAGCCAGCAGCGCGGCGGCCGGCAGGAACGCTGCCCCGGCCTCCAGCGTCACACCGATCATGTCGAGGTGAACTCCGGCGAGCGCCGCGTCGAGGTCGTCAACGTGATACGCCATCACCCCATCGCGGCCGGCCAGTTCGGCTGCCGCGGGGTCGTCGGGGTCCAAGCCGTTGCGGGCGGCGGCATCGAGCCGCAGCAGCAGCGAGGTGACCCCGCCCTGGAGATCCTCGAGGATCGCCTCGTTCGTGACAGCCAGGTCCGGGTGGGCGTGTTCCTGACGGAGATCCCAGCCGGTCTGCGCGGCCCCGAGCGGCCGGGCGCCGCGCACGAACGGCGCCAGCCCCGGGAACCCAAGCGGGTCGTCGTCGCCAGGCCAGTCGCGCCGGGTGTAAACCGGCTGGATGTCGATGCCCTCATAGGTGTGGGTGACGAGCTTTTGCTCGAACGAGGCCCCGTTCAGGTCGGCCTCGGCCAGGGCCCGCCACTCGTCGTAACCAATCGGCGGGAAGTCGTCCCGTAGGCTGAATTCCTGGTCAAGCATGAGCGCACCCCTCTCAAGGAGTCAGGGAGTCAGGGGTGTTGGTTCGTAGTACCGCCTTTAGGCGGAACAACGTCATTCCGCCTAAAGGCGGTACTACGAACCAACACCCCTGACTCCTGGTCCGGCAGCATGGTGCCATAGCGGAGCAGGTTCTGGTGCAACTGGAAACAACGACTGAGATCGTGGCGGATGTGGCCCGGACCGGCCTCCCGCACATAGCGGTGCAACACGTCGCGGTAAGCGGGATGAGCACAGCGCTCGATCATCAGCCGCGCCCGCTCCGCCGGCCCCAGGCCACGCAGGTCGGCCAAGCCCTGCTCGGTGGCGACCACCTGCACCGAGTGCTCGTTGTGATCGACGTGGCTGCACATCGGCACGACCGTGGAGATCCTACCGCCCTTGGCCAGCGACGGACACACGAAGATGGACAGGTAGGCGTTGCGCGTGAAGTCGCCGCTGCCGCCGATGCCGTTCATCATGGTCTGCCCCAAGACATGGGTGGAGTTGACGTGGCCGTACAGGTCCACCTCCAACGCTGTGTTCAATGCGATCACTCCCAGTTGCCGCACCACCGCCGGGTTGTTCGAGATCTCCTGCGGCCGCAGCACCAGCCGCGGCGCGAAGAACTCCAAATCGTTGACCAGTTCGATGAGTTGGAGCGGGAGCAGGGTCAACGCGCAGGTGCTGGCCCCGAGCAGCCGGCCGCGCCGCATCAGGTCGTAGGCGGCCGCCTGGAACACTTCGGTGTACATCAGGAAGTTGGGGATGTCCGGGTTGTCGCCGAGTCCGGCGAGGACAGCGTTGGCAATGTTCCCGACTCCGACCTGGAGAGGCAAAAACCCCGGCGGGATGCGGCCGGCGGCCAGCTCGTCGAGCAGGAACCGCACGACATGCCCGGCGATGGCCCGGCTGACCGGGTCGGGCGGCGTGAAGTCGCCGAGTTCGTCGGGATATCCCGTCTGCACAATCCCCACGACCTTCTCCGGGTCCACGCGGGCGTAAGTCTTGCCGATCCGCTGTAGCGGGTGATCGAGGTCGATGGCGTTGGAGTGCGGCGGCGGCTTGGGGATGACAATGTCCGCCATCTCGCTGGCCTTGCGATAGTGGAAGCGGTTGACCTCGATGATGACCTTCTCGGCGACCTGCAGGAACGTGGGCGAAGCGCCGACAGAGTTGGTCAGATAAACTCGGCCGTCGGGTGTCACCTCGGTGGCCTCGATGACCGCGACGTTGACCGGGCCGAAGAAACCGTGGAGCACCGCCTGCGGGACATGGGAGAGGTGCATGTCCACGAAGGCGACGCGGCCGTCGTTGATCCGCTGGCGCAGCGGCACGGACGTCTGGTACGGGGCGCGCCAGCTGATGGCATCGGCTTCAGCGAGGGCGTCGTCAATGCTCGGCCCGGTCGAGGCGCCGGTCAGGACCCGAATCTGGAACGGCTGGCCAGCGTCGTGCAGACGCCGAGCCCGACTGGCGAGGGCCCTCGGAACGTCCTTGGCCGACCCGGCAGGGGTGAATGCGCTGAACGCGACCGTCGCCCCATGCGGGATCAACTCGGCTGCTTCTTCAGGTGTCAGCACAGGGAACGAAGACTTGCCAGCCATCAACGATTTCCTTGGTCTTCGGTGCCGTCCGTCGGATCAGGCCGCCGCGCGGCCCTGAGTCAGGTCCGGCAGCATGGTGCCATAGCGGAGCAGGTTCTGGTGTAACTGGAAACAACGACTGAGATCGTGGCGGATGTGGCCCGGCCCCGCCTCCCGCACGTAGCGGTGCAACACGTCGCGGTAAGCGGGATGAGCACAGCGCTCGATCATCAGCCGCGCCCGCTCCGCCGGCCCCAGGCCACGCAGGTCGGCCAGCCCCTGCTCGGTGGCGACCACCTGCACCGAGTGCTCGTTGTGATCGACGTGGCTGCACATCGGCACGACCGTGGAGATCCTACCGCCCTTGGCCAGCGACGGACACACGAAGATGGACAGGTAGGCGTTGCGGGTGAAGTCGCCGCTGCCGCCGATGCCGTTCATCATGGTCTGCCCCAAGACGTGCGTGGAGTTGACGTGGCCGTACAGGTCCACCTCCAGGGCTGTGTTCAATGCGATCACTCCCAGTTGCCGCACCACCGCCGGGTTGTTCGAGATCTCCTGCGGCCGCAGCACCAGCCGCGGCGCGAAGAAATCGAGCTGGTCGGTGAGGTCGCGCATCTGCGGCGGGGTCAGCGTCAGCCCGCAGGTGCTCGCCCCGAGCAGCCGGCCGCGCCGCATCAGCTCGAAGGCGGCAGGCTGAAAAACCTCCGTATACATTACGAAGTTGGGGACGTCGGGGTTGTCGCCCAGTCCCTCCAGGACGGCATTGGCGACGTTGCCAACACCACTTTGCAGAGGCAGAAACTCCGGAGGGATGCGGCCCGCGGCCAGTTCGTCGAGCAGGAAGCGGACGACATGCCTGGCGATGGCTCGGCTGACCGGGTCGGCGGGATCGAAGCCTCCCAGTTCGTCCGGCTCACTGGTTTCCACAATGCCGACGATCTTCTCCGGATCGACGCGGGCGTAAGCCTTGCCGATCCGCTGGAGCGGGTGGTCGAGGTCGAGGGCAGGGCGGTAGGGTGGGCGCTTGGGGATGACGATATCGGCCATCTCACTGATCCGCCGTGCGTGGCAGGAGTTCACCTCAACGATGACCTTCTCGGCCGCCTGGAGGAACGTGGGCGAAGCGCCGATCGAGTTGGTCAACCCGACCCGCCCGTCAGGCGTCACCTCAGTCGCCTCGATCACCGCGATATCGACCACACCGAAGAAGCCGAACAAGACCGCCTGTGGGACATGGGAAAGATGCATGTCCACGAAGGCGACGCGGCCGTCGTTGATCCGCTGGCGCAACGGGCCAGACGACTGATACGGGGCGCGCCAGCTAATGGCGTCGGCTTCGGCGAGGGCGTCGTCGATGCTGGCCCCGGTGGACGCCCCGGTCAGGACGCGGATCTGGAACGGCTGGCCGGCGTTGTGCAGGCGGCGGGCGCGGCCGGCGAGGGCCCTGGGCACAGCCTTGGCCGCTCCGGCGGCGGTAAACCCACTGAAGGCGACCATCGCTCCGTGCGGAATAAGTTCGGCGGCTTCGTCGGCCGTCAGAGTTGGAAACGGGCTCCTGCCTGTCATCGTGCCTCCTTCGCGTCTCTCGATATTCCGTGCTCGCCGCCTGAGGGCGGCGTTGCTTCGGGCGAGAATGGGTGGAGAGTGCGCGAGGGTGTACCCGTGTTGCCGGGGGAGGACAAGCCCAACCCCGACGACCGCCCCTATCTTGCCTCATTTCGCGCCCGAGTCGTGGGCGCCGGCCGGCTCGCACAGTTCGGTGAGCACGCCGAACGTGCTCTTGGGGTGGAGGAACGCGATCCGCATGTGGTGGGCGCCAGGACGGGGAACCTCGTCGATCATCCGCAGCCCCGACCGCTTCAGCTCGGCGATGCGTTCCTCAAGGCCCTCGACGGTCAGGGCGACGTGGTGGAGGCCCTCACCGCGTTTTTCCAGGAACGCCGCGACCGTGCTGGCCGGCTCGGTTGGCTCCAGCAGTTCGAGGCGGACGTCGCCGATGCGGAAGAACCCGACGCGGACCTTCTGGTCGGGGACGACCTCGACGCCCTCGAACACTGCCCCGAGGGCGCCTTCATAGAACGGCCGCTGCGCGTCGATGGAACGCACCGCGATGCCAATGTGGTTGACGGCTTTCACAGGGGTCATGGATCACTCCTTTGGAGAAGATTGGCAACACCCCTTTGCAACCTGCGTGCCAGAGTGTCGAGCGCTTCGACGAGAGTCGCTGGAGCCTTGGGTTTCTCGATGTTGAGGGCTTCGCCGGGCCGTTCGCCGTTCAGGATATCGCGTCTCCCCTGTGCGGCAGCCGCACAGTCCCAGCGCAAACCGCACACCCGGTGATCGACATGGCAACTGAAGCGGGATCGTGGGAAAAGCGCACAATCCCACTTGACGGATGCCGGAACTGATGGATAAGCTGCTGTGAGAAGGAGGTGCAAGATGGCAGTTCAGACGCGCAAGGTGGATGGGAAGGGTCGAGTGACCCTCTTTCCGGATTTTGCCGGCGCGATGGTCATTGTCAGTCGTGTCAGCGACGAAGAGGTGCGCGTCCAGAAGGCGAAGGCGGTGCCCCGGAAGTATTCGTTGGCTCAATTGCTGGCGAGCGTGACCCCGGAGAACCTGCACGCCGAAGTGGAGACTGGCCCATCGGTCGGGGGTGAGGCGTGGTAACTCCGTCCTCCCCGAAGGGGTTGGTCAAGCGCCAGCCGTACGTTCCCGACCGGGGAGACGTGGTCAAACTCGACTTCGACCCACAGGCGGGACACGAGCAAAAGGGCCGTCGCCCGGCCCTGGTCGTCTCCCCGAAGGCGTACAACGAGAAAGTTGGCCTGGCCCTCTTTTGCCCGATCACCGAGGAGGTGAAGGGCTACCCGTTCGAGGTCGCTCTCCCCAAGCGCGCCGACCTCAAAGGCGTCGTCCTTGCCGACCAGATCAAGAACCTCGACTGGCGGGTTCGGAACGCGGAGAAGGTCTGCACCCTTCCTGACGCGGTGGTTGGCGAAGTCCTCGACAAAATCGTACCTCTCCTCAACCCAGACGAGTGAGCCAGAGCGGCTCTGGCACCCGTCTCCGCCACCACGCCGGCCCGGAAAAAGGGACATCCACGATTTATCGACGTTGATAAACCGTGGATGTCCCGTTTTCCGGGCGTCGTTGTATCCGCGGGTCACACCTTGCGTTGCTGCAAACACTCCTTGATTTCGAGCAGTTGCAGTTCCAGCCCTTTCACCTCCTTCAGCACCTCGACCCGGCTGCGGTTGATGAAATACTTCACCAACTCAACGGCCGGACCGATCATCAAGAAACATGCCAGGATGCCCAGCCAGGCGCCGACCGGCGTGTCCCCGCGCAGGCCGCCAAGGACCAGGAAACAGGTCCCCAGGGCGACGACGAAGATCCAGATCGCCCCGGCGTACCACTTTTGCAACCGCAGCGTTCGCTCATTCTTCGCCAACATCGCTTGTACCCCCTTCCGGTAAGTTGCGAGTTTGTCGCGATCCGGCTCGAATTGAGCCAGCAAGCGCTCCCGCAACGGTTCAGGTTTCTTGTCCATGTCGTTCCCCTCGAAGGGCCGCCTGCAAAGCCCTTTTCGCGTAATGCAGCCGAGATTTCACCGTCCCCTCGGGACACCCAACCACGGCAGCGATCTCGCTCATGGTCATCTCCTCGAGAAAATGCAGCACCAGGACTTCCCGGCTCCTGACGTCGAGGGCGTCCAGCGCCCGGTGAAGGGCGGCCGCGTCTTCCTCATCGAAGGAAGGTTCGTCGCCAGCGTCCGCCCTCTCCTCGGCGTGGGCCCTCTCGCGCTGCTCCGCCGCCACCTCCTTGCGGATGCGGTCGATGGCCAACCCCCGGGTCAGCTGATACAACCAGGCCCGGACGAACTTCGGGTTCTCCAACCGCCGGATCGTCCGGAAAGCCTTCAGCCACACTTCCTGAAGCACGTCCAGGGCCTTGTCCTCGTCATTCACCAGCTTCCGGGCGAAGTA
>DASPXY010000466.1:0-6155 GCA_035637055.1 Gemmataceae bacterium
TCGTCAACCCGCCGAGTTGGGCGCGCAAGCAATGTTCGCTCAAACTGGAAGACGTGCTGCGGAAGATGGCGGAACTGGGCGGCGCCTATCCCGACGCGGTGGAGCTGCTGCGGCAGGCCGACCGTCGGAAGTGCCTGACCGCTCCGGTGGTGGTCGATGCCACGCCGATCATGGTGCCGGTGGAGGAACTGGCGAACGAGGGCAAGAAGCTAAAGTACCTCGCCGAGCCGGCGGAGGTGTCGAGCGAACCGCGCCGGGTTGATGATGCCGTCGCTGGGGCTCGGCCGGCAGTCGCTCCAGTGCGCGAGGAGCGCGAGATCGCCGCCCCCACGAACGAGCGGCGCTAGGTATGTATTGGGCAAACGAGCGGCGGGGTTTATCCCCGCCGTCTGTGGCCTGGCACGGCGGGGATCAACCCCGCCGCTCGTTTGCCGACTGCAAAGGAAACCGTAAACCGCGGCGAAACGCGCTCGGCTTGTCACACAATACCCCGTCCATTTGCTATCCTGAAGCGTCCCGCGCACCCTGAGGAGGCCCCATGCTCAAACGCCTGGAACTGGTGGGCTTCAAAAGCTTCGCCGACAAAACCGCCTTCGATTTCGGCGACGGTATCACCGCGATTGTGGGACCAAACGGCTCCGGAAAGTCGAATATCGTTGACGCGGTGCGCTGGATCCTGGGCGAGCAGAGCGCCAAGAGCCTGCGCGGCGGCGAGATGGCGGACGTGATCTTCAACGGTTCGGCGTCGCGGCGCAGTTTCGGCATGGCGGAGGTCACCATGACCTTCGACAACAAACTCCATCTACTTGCCACCGAGGCCGAGGAAGTCCAGGTCACTCGCCGCGTCTATCGCAGCGGCGAAGGCGAATATCTCATCAACCAGCAGCCATGCCGGCTCAAGGACATCAAGGACTTGTTCCTCGGCAGCGGCGCCGGCACCGACGCCTACTGCATCATCGAGCAGGGCCGCGTCGATGTGCTCTTGCAGGCATCGACGAAGGAGCGGCGCACTATCTTCGAGGAAGCGGCCGGCATCAGTCGGTTCCGTGCCCGCAAGACCGAGACGCTGCGCAAACTGGAGCGCGTCGATCAGAACGTCGAACGGCTGCGCGACATCATCGACGAGGTGGAGAAGCAACTGCGCAGCGTCAAACTGCAGGCGGCCAAGGCCCAGCGTTACCAGGAGTACAGCGGCCAGCTGCGCGAGTTGCGCGTCGGTCTGGGGCTGCAAGACTACCATCAGCTGAGCGAAAAGCTGACGGCCGAGACGGTCGTGCTCGACGGCCTGCGTGTTGCGTTGGAGGGGCGCGCGCAGCAAGCGGCGAGTTGGGAAACGGACATGCAGCGGCTGGAAGCGATGGCGACTCGACTCGACGACGCGCTGCGCGAACAGGAGGCGTTGCTCGCCGCCGCCCGCGAACAAATCAAGGCCGAGGAAACCACGCTCAACCATGAGAGTTCGCTGGCGGGCGAACTGGAAACGGAGTTGTCCCGGACGCGCGGCCGGCTGGCAGAATTGAACGCGCACGTGACTGCTCTGGCCGAGTCCGCCAGACGGGCGGGCGAGGAACTGCAGGGCGTCGAGGCGCTGGGCGAGCAGCAGCGGCGGCAGGTGTGCGCGCTGGAAGAGAACCTCCAGGCGGTAGTAACGCGCCTGGCCGAGTTGCACGCACAGGTCGAGGGCGATGATCGCGAGCACCCGGAGCAAATGCGCCGGCTGACCAATCTCCAGAATCGGGAGCTCAGCTTCAAGGCAGACATCGACAGCCTCAAGCGCGAGCGTGACCGGAAGCAGCGCAAAAGCGAGGACACGGCCGAGAAGATCACCTCGCTTGACCTCGAACTGCAAGGGCTTACCGAGGCCGACACAGCATTGCAAGGGCGCCTGACCGAAGCCCGCCAGCGCCTGGCAGAGTGTCAGCAAGAGCGCGATCGCCTGGTCCGCGTCCGCGACCAGACGAACGAAGCGCTGGCGGGCCTGCGCGAGCAGCGTAGCGGCCTGGCGAGCCGCGTCGAGGTGCTCGAAGGATTGGAGCGCAGCCACGAAGGGCTGGGTACCGGGGTGCGCGAGGTGTTCAGCCTGCTGGAACAGCCCGAGCCGGGACCGTGGCGTACGGTCCTGGGCATGCTTGCCGACTTCCTCACCGTGCAGCGCGAATACGCCCCGCTCCTCGACCTGGCGCTGGGCGAGTGGTCGCAGCGCTTCCTGGTGCGCGATGCGACCCTGCTGGCAGAGGCCCTGGCGCAGCGCGCACAGCCTTTCTCCGGTCGGGTCAGCTTCTTGCCGCTGCGGCCGACTGCCGAGGGCCAGCCGGTCGCTGGCCGGCTTCCCAACCAGCTGCTCGAAGTGTCCCCGCCGGGTCGGATGCGCATGCCGCACCTGGCCGAGGCGACGCCTGCACATCCAGGCGTCGTCGCGCCTGCCGAGGCGCTGGTCACCTGCGATAATCCGGACCTTATCGATCTGCCTTTTCAGCTCCTGGGGCGGACGCTCATTGTGCGTGACCTGGCCACGGCCAGGGCGATTGCAACGCACACCTCCGGTTACCGGCTCGTGACGCTGCAGGGTGAGTTGCTGGAGCCGGGCGGTACGCTGACCGTGGGCACGCATCACGCCGAGGCCGGCATCCTGTCACGCAAGAGCGAGCTGCGCGAACTGCAGCAGCAACTCGTCGCGCTGGACCGCCGCATCGTCGAATTGGAGCGCGATCTGGCCGGATTTCGCGAGCGATATGCGGACGCCGAGACTCAGGTTGGTGCGCGTGCGCGGGAGCTTGAGGTGCTGGCCGAGCAGGCGGCCGATCTGCGATCACGGTTGGAGCGACACCGCGACCGGCGCCAGGGTTTGCACGAGGAGGTCGCCCTCAGTCGCGAAGAGATCCAGCAGGTCGAGCAGATGATTGCCGAATTGGTAGGCCAGTGGCGGACGGCGCGCGATCAGGCCGCCGACGCCGACGCGCGTGTGCAGGAGTTGGCCTCACGCCTGCAAGCAGCTCGGGTGGAGATCCGCGAGCGCGAGCAGCAAAGGGATCAGTGCCAGCAAGAATCCACGCGCGCCGAGGTCGTGTCGGGCAAGGTGGAGGAGCGCCTGACCGGCCTGCGCAAACAGCACGAGGGACTGACGAACGACCTGCGCCAGCGGCAGCAAGAACGCTCCGAGGCCGAGGACAGCCTCCGCAACTGCCTGGGGCGGCTCACGGAAAGCCAGCGGATCATGTTACACGCATCCTCGGCACTGGCCCACTGCTATCTGGAGAAGGAAACCGCAGAGCGGCGGGCAACGGAGTTGACCGCCGAGCGGAAGTCGCACCGCGAGGAGCAGCGCCGGCTGGCGAGTCAGGCTCAGGCGGTGCGAGCGGAGTGGCGCGCCGAGCAGGAGCAAGCCCATGCACGCGAGTTGGAGGTCAACGACCTGCGGCACCGCAGCGACACCCTCAGCGATCGCCTGCGTGAGGATTACCAACTCGAATTGACCGAACTCTATCAGCGCTGGCAAGCGAACGGGGCACCTCCGATCGACTTGGAGAGTGCAGCCGCCAACGAAGAGATTGCGGAGCTGCGGCGCAAGCTGAGTCGGCTCGGAGCGGTCAACATGGACTCGCTGCAGGAACTCCGCGAGCTGGAGACGCGCGCCAACACCTTGCAGGCGCAGTCCGACGATCTGACCGCGGCCAAGCGCTCTCTGGAAGAGATCATCAGCAAGATCAACGCCGACAGCCGCCGTCTGTTCACGGAGACGTTCGCGACAATCCGCACGCACTTTCAGGAATTGTTCCGCAAGATGTTCGGCGGCGGCATGGCCGACATCGTGCTGGAGGACGAGACTGAGATTCTCGAATGCGGCATCGAAATCGTCGCCCGGCCGCCGGGCAAGGAGTTGCGCGGCATCTCGCTGATGTCGGGCGGCGAAAAGACGATGACGGCGGTGGCGCTGCTGCTGGCGATTTTTCGCAGCAAGCCGAGTCCCTTCTGCATCCTCGACGAGGTCGATGCCGCCCTGGACGAGGCGAACATCGGCCGTTTCACCGGCGTGTTACGGGAGTTCCTTGACCGCTCGCAGTTCATCCTCGTGACGCACTCAAAGAAGACAATGGCGACCGCCGATGTGCTATATGGCATCACGATGCAGGAATCGGGCATCTCGAAACGGGTGTCGGTGCGGTTTGAGGACTGGCCCGACGACGGGGCGCCGACGAACGGCGAACTGGCACTGGGCGAGTTTGGCGGCAAGTGAAATACGAAATGGGGGGGAACTTGAGCGCTGACGCTTCGGGCTCGGACATCTGGTCTGGCCCGCACACATTTCATGACCTAGAATAATGGGAGATTGTCTCAACAGGATATCGAGCGTTATCGCCGCTGGCGGCGCCGGCTGGGCTGGTCAGTTCTCCGAGGATCGACGTGGAAGAAGCGGGAAACGGCGACAGCCTGGAGAAGGTCACCGAAACCTGGGTCACCGTCCCGGAACGCCCGGTCTCGATGACCAACCGCAACGCCTGTCTGGTCCACATCTACCCGACCGGACCGGGGATGGGTTCGCGCTACACCCTGGCCGACACCCCAGTGGTCATCGGCCGCGGCAGCGATTGCGAGATCCGCATCAACGATCATTCCGTCTCGCGCCGCCACGCGCGCATTCAGCCCGGCGCCGAGGGTTATTACGCCGTTGACCTGAACAGCACCAACGGCACCTTCGTCAACGACATCCCGGCCTCGATGCACAAACTCAAGGACGGCGATTACCTCCGCGTCGGCAACTGCATCTACCGCTTCCTCGCCGGCGGCAACGTCGAGTCGGAGTATCACGAAGAGATCTACCGCCTGACCATCATCGACGCCCTGACGGACATCCACAACAAGCGCTACCTGCTGGAGTTCCTCGACCGCGAACTGTCGCGTTCGGGACGGTATGCCCGGCCGCTGTCCCTGGCGATGTTCGACATCGACCGCTTCCGCATGATCAACGAGGATCTGGGCCACCTCGGCGGCGACTTCACGCTGCGCGAGTTGGCGGCGCGGATCAAGGGCAATGTCCGCAAGGAGGAACTGTTTGCGCGCTACGGCGGCGAGGAGTTCGCGGTCGTGTTGCCCGAGACGACGAGCGACGGCGCCGTCAAGGTGAGCGAGCGCCTGCGCGTCGTCGTCGCCGCCACGCCGTTCACCTATGAGGGCAAGTCGTATCACGTCACTATCAGTCTCGGTGTCGCCACCACCACCGGCGACGAAACCATGACCCCCACCGCCCTGATTCGCCAGGCCGACGAGCGCCTCTATCAGGCGAAGCGCGAAGGGCGCAATCGCGTCGTCAGCTGACCCCTGAACCGCTGCCGTGCCAGCGCACAAGATTGAGACAAGCCCGGAGCGCCAGCGACGGGACCGTCCCGGCGCTGGCGCTCCGGGCTTGTGTGTCCCGGCGCTGGCGCTCCGGGCTTGTGAGGAGTTACCCTGTCGGCGGAATGTCACAGCCCGTAGCCCGCCGTCACGTCGATCGTCTGCCCGGTGATATTCCGACCCGCCGGCGAGGCCAGGAACGCCACCGCCGCCGCTACATCCTCCGCGTCCACGAAGCGCTTCAGCGCCGTCGTTTCGACGTACTCGCGCTCCACCTCCTCGATGGGCTTGCCCAGTTCCGCAGCGCGGCGAGCGATGATGCCGCGCATGCGCT
Organism: Gemmataceae bacterium; assembly: GCA_035637055.1. Classification (GTDB taxonomy): domain Bacteria; phylum Planctomycetota; class Planctomycetia; order Gemmatales; family Gemmataceae; genus DASPXY01. The sequence continues at coordinate 5,666 of DASPXY010000466.1, forward strand.
CGCCCGCCACCGGCCCCGGACAGACCGCGTTCACCTGGACGTTGTACGGTGCCACTTCCTTCGCCAGCGTCAAAGTCAGCCCGAGCAGGCCCCACTTCGACACCGCGTAGGGGCTGCGCAACGAATAGCCGATCTTGCCGGCGATCGAGGAGATATTGACGATCCGCCCCGAGCGGCGCTCGATCATGCCCGGCAGCACTGCCCTGCAGCAGAGCATTGCGCCCGTCAGGTTGACAGCCAGTACCTCGTCCCAGTCGGCACGGCGCAGATTGACTACCGGGACCGTCGGGCCGATGATGCCCGCGTTGTTGACCAGCATGTCGATGCGGCCCAGCGTCTGCCGCGCCTGAGTCGCCATCGCTTCGACTTGCTCCTCGCAGGTCACGTCCGCGACCACGGCGAGGCCACGGCGACCCATTGCCTCGATCTCCGCCGCCACCGCCTCGACCTCGCCGCGGTCGGGGCCGGCGACGACGACATCGGCGCCGTC
>DASPXY010000467.1:0-2656 GCA_035637055.1 Gemmataceae bacterium
GTCCGGCTGGGCATCGAGGCGTTCGGCAACCTGGGGCCGATCGGAAGCGTTCCGACGGCGAACAACCAGCAGCATTCCTTCGGGCCGGCCATCAAGTTCAAATTCGGCCGCGTGGGCTGGGATTTGGGCCTGCAGTTCGGCTGGACCGATGGCAGCGACACCACGGTTTTCAAGAGTATCCTGGACTTCGAGTTCTAGCTTGGAACCGATCCATACGATCCGGCTGAAGCCAGGGGAGCAGGACCGGCTGCTGGCCGGGCACCCCTGGATCTACCAGAACGAGCTGGAGGGCTGGCCGCCGGAGGCGGCGCCTGGCGACCTCGTTGATCTCCACGACAGCCAAGGTCGCTTCCTGGGCCGCGGCTATCTCAACCCGCGCACCACCATTGCCGTCCGCGTGCTGGCACGGGACCGCGTGCCCGTTGACCAGAATTTTTTCCTCGAGAAGATCCGCCAGGCCCAGGCCTTACGGGAGCGTCTCTTTCGCACCCACCCACCCCAGGCGCCATCACACCCGCCCACCCCAAGCCTGCCAGGACAGGCTCCTGACCCGGTGGACGCGCCCCTTCCCGTGGCTGAGAGGTCAGCCTATCGGGTCGTTCACGGAGAAGCCGACGGGCTGCCCGGGCTGGTCGTGGACCGCTACGGCGACGCGGTGGCGATCCAACTCCTGACCGCTGGCATGGACCGCCGCCGCGATCTCATCCTCTCGGCCGTCGAAGAGGTCCTGCGACCGCATACGATCGTGGCCCGCAACGATTCGACGATGCGCGAGCGAGAGGGCCTCCCCCGGGAACGGGCCGTCATCCGCGGGCAGATCCAGCCCGAACCCACCGTGACGATCAACCGTCTGGACGTGTCGGTTGATCTCCTGGGGGGCCAAAAAACGGGCCTCTTCCTCGACCAGATCGACAACTACCCCTTGATCGAACGGATGGCCGAAGGGGCGGACGTGCTGGACTGCTTCTGCTACGTGGGGCTGTGGAGCCTCCATGCCGCCCGGTACGGGGCCACGCGCGTCACCGGCATCGATCAGTCGCCGACTGCGATCAAGCAGGCGACCGCCCTGGCTGAACGGAACGGCCTGGCGGATCGCTGCGTCTTTCGCGTCGCCAACGCCTTCGACGAGCTGAGAGAGCGCGACCGCCGGCGCGAAGCCTTTGACCTGGTCATCCTCGATCCTCCAGCGTTCGTCAAGGCGCGTAACCGGATACCGGAAGCCCTGGCCGGCTACAAGGAGATCAACCTCCGGGCGATGCGCCTTCTTCGCCCCGGCGGGTTCCTGGTAACGTGCTCCTGCTCGTATCACCTATCCGCCGAGCAGTTTCGCCACATGCTCGGAGACGCCGCCCGGGATGTCCGGCGGACAGCCAGGCTGGTGGCGCAGGGGGCACAGGGCCGCGACCACCCGGTGCTGCTCGGGCTGGCAGAAAGCGAGTACCTCAAGTGTTGCGTGTTGCAGGTCCTATAGGGGCGTCCGTGATTGACTGCGCGGGACCGTTATGCTACCGTGCAGCCCCTACTGCGGCGTCGGAGTGGGCGATTAGCTCAGTGGGAGAGCGCTTGCTTCACACGCAAGAGGCCACAGGTTCAAAACCTGTATCGCCCACCACCCCAAGCTAGGGGGCCGGAATATCCAATGCCTCCAGTATCTTGTGGCGCTTCCCGGATAGACCCCCTAGATTTTCTCCTGGACAGTCAGTTTGTCTTTTGCTACACTCCTTGCCAGTAATGACTGTTTCATGGAAGGGAGGCTGGACATGTTTCTCGCACGCAGTTTGACGGCGGTCCTGCTGGTCATCGCATTGAGCCTGTCTGCCTGCGCCGCCTTTGATTTCTATCCCTCGCCCCGCCCCAACGACCTCATGGTGGGCCAGGATGAAGGATTGATCACAAGGGACTGGGACGGCGGGTACCCGTTGCGGTTCGTCGCGTTCCTCCTCAACCCTGTCGGAGTCGTGGCCGATCTGCTCTTTAACCAAACTGCGTATAATTTGTTTGCTCTGGACTCGGAGCTCTTCGGCTACACCAACCAGGATGAGTTGTACCGGAGGGACTTCAGACGGTACCGCTACAGCTGGCCGTCCTTCGGCGCGCAATGGTCCTCGTATTGACCTGAGGCGGCCGCAGTCGTTTCCACGCTCGCTGGCTTCCCGCATTCACCAGGCCGTCCTGGCCCTGCTGAGTGCGGGAAGCTTTTTTTTGCTGACCGCCTGCGGCGGGGGGCCGCCGGCCGCCCCGGGGCAGACCCTCACCAACCCCCGACTCCTCCCGCTGCCCGCGTGGAATCTCTGTGACCGCCGCGAGACCGTCCTGATGCACGAAGCCGGTCGCCGGACCGAACGGACTCCGTGGGGCGTGGGCGAGGAGATCACGGTCTACCGCCCCACCGCCGGCCGCGAAAGCGAGTACCACCTGTTCTTCGACGACCGCGGCCTCCTGATCGGCTACATCGGGATTTTCTACGAAGGGCTCGACCTCGCCTCCCAGCGCGACTATACGGCCTGGCTCGCCAAGCAGCGCCCGACCGACTTTCTCCTCCCCGCCGAGGTCTCCGGGCGCGCCGCCGGCCTTCGCTCCGGTCGTCTGTACGGCGACCAGGGCGAGCGCGTCAGCGCACGGGCCATCACCATCCCGAAGGGAGAGCGACAGAGCC